>CALEIL010000468.1 GCA_937876435.1 uncultured Bacteroidota bacterium | reverse complement strand
ATGTATCAACGGTCTAAAATACAAGAGGAATCGTTGTATTACGAAACATTAAAGCACACGGGTGAGTTACCAATAATGGGTGTCAACACTTTCTTAAGTTCAAAAGGTTCACCAACTGTACTTCCAAAAGAAGTAATTAGAGCCTCTGAAGATGAAAAGCAGTTTCAAATAGAGATGCTTCATGGGTTACACAAAGCGTATGAAGATAAAATTGATAAAAACATTGAGATGTTAAAAAATGCTGCTATTCAAAATGAAAACGTGTTTAATGTTTTAATGGAAATATGTAAAACGGCTTCTTTAGGACAAATAACAAATGCTCTTTTTGAAGTCGGTGGACAATACAGGAGAAATATGTAATGAGATAGAACACTATTTTTCAGTGTTAAAGTCCAAATAATGTAATTTATTTGGACTTTTTTCGCTTTAAACCGTTCTAAATAAGTGAACTAAATAATAATACGTCGAATTTCGTATTTCTCATATAAAATTAAATGTATACTTTTACATTATTAAATTATTAAACAATTTATTATGAAAGTATTATTGACTATTTTATTATTTATCACTGTTTCCGTTTCTTTTGCTCAAATGGGAGAAATTTGGCCAGTAACTAACCGTCAAGAATTTGATGTGAATGATGCATTTGAAATTACAAATGGGCCATTGTCCATCCACCATTCATGAAGCCCCGGATGACCCGGTATTTTACCTCACCCCAATTTCCGGATCAGCTCCACAAAAACGTCCATAGGAATCTGTTCCGCCCTCAGATCGGCCAAATCCATTTCATTCAAAATCTCTATTTCCGGATCGGCTTGCAGATTGTTTTTGATCTTTTTTCGACGGTGGGCGAAGGATCTCCGAAGATATTTTTCGAGGACCTCAATACTCAGGTCCGGCAGCACGTCTTTCCGGACAAATCGAACTACCGCGGAGTGCACCTTCGGTGGGGGTGCAAAGTCCCCGGGCTTGACCTTGTAGATTATTTTACAGTCGTAAAACAACTGCGTCAGAATAGACAGGGAACCGTAGTCCTTGGTATTCATCGATCCGGTGATCCTCCTGGCCATTTCCAGTTGGAACATCCCCATCGCAAAGGGAATTAGATGGTGATGGTGGAGCATTTTGAGGACGATCTGGGAAGAGATATTGTAGGGATAATTCCCCACCAGCGTAAAACTTTCCCCTTCAAAGACTTCTTCCAGCTCGAGCTTCAAAAAATCCTGCCGGATTAATTGGGACTCGTCCATGATCCCTTCGGTCAGTAGGTAATCGATCATATCGCGGTCGAGTTCAACCGCTCTAAACCGGTCCGCTATCTCAAGCAAATCATGGGTCAGGATACCTTTTCCGGGACCCACTTCCAGGATTCGGTTATGGGCCTGGTGTGCCTTGATATCGCGGGCCATATTCGCTGTGAGGTGGGTGTTTTTGAGAAAATGTTGTCCAAAAGATTTCTTTGCCTTCATAGGATTAAATACAGTGCTTGATACGCTTTTTATTAACTTTGTCGCGTTATACGTGGAATGTTTTTAACTGTCTGCCCCCCTATCCGGGGCTATAGGACAGACAAAATTAACGGGTATAAGTTCAATCGAACTAATGTAATACTAATATATGTACAAGCCTAAAATAGGGATCACAATAGGAGATGTCAACGGGATCGGACCAGAAGTCATTATCAAAGTTTTGTCCGACGAACGTATTTTAAATCAGTGTATTCCGATTATTTACGGTTCCTCCAAAGTGATATCCTATCACAAAAATATCGTGGATCCGGGGCAATTTGACTACAACAATCTGTCAGCTATTCCCTTTGCAAAAGAAGGAGCCGTCAATATTTTCAATGTATGGTCCGAAAACGTCAATATTACATTGGGTGAAATCTCCAGCGAAGGGGGAAAGTATGCGGCGTTGTCTTTGGAAAAAGCTGCTCAGGATCTCAAGTCTGGAGATATAGACGCGATAGTGACCGCCCCGATACACAAACAGGCGATGGCCAGGATCAATTTTGGATTTCCGGGCCATACGGAATATATGACCCAGTATTTTGACGTGCCCGACTCGCTGATGTGTATGGTGAGTGACGGATTGAGAGTGGGTCTGGTGACCAATCATGTCCCCGTCAATGCCGTGAGTGGTCTGATCACCAAAAAGTTGGTCAAGGAGAAAATAGAATTGATGCATCAGATGCTGATCCAGGATTTCGGGAAAGAAAAACCTTTGATCGCGGTGCTCGGATTGAACCCTCATGCTGGCGATGGAGGGGTGATAGGAGAAGAAGATGACCAGATTATCCGGCCGGCCGTGATCGAAAGCAAAAAGGGCGGAAGCCTGGTTTTCGGTCCGTTTGCTGCAGATGGCTTTTTCGGGAGCGGTGAATACCGGAAGTACGATGGGATCCTGGCTATGTATCATGATCAGGGTTTGGCTCCATTTAAATTATTGAGTTTTGGCAAAGGCGTGAATTTTACCGCCGGTCTTCCCGTGGTCAGGACCTCACCCGATCACGGCACAGGATTTGATATAGTCGGTCAAAATATAGCCGATCCGCAATCCATGCGCGAGGCGCTGTATCTGGCCATTGACACCATCCGGCACCGGCGTAATTATAAAACATGGAATGAGAACCCTCTTCAAAAACAAAAGGTGCATCAGGGAAGTGATGATTTTGATCCTTCCGAATTTGAAGAATAAAACATCACTAGTGTGGATAAGAGATTAAGAATAGCTCTGCTTGTCCTGATCATATTGATTATAGATCAGACTTTAAAAGTATATATCAAAACCAATTTTTATTACCATGAAATGGTACCGATGCTGGGTCAGGATTGGGCTTACCTTCATTTTGTGGAAAACAATGGAGCCGCCTTTGGACTGAGTCTGGGAGGCGAATGGGGCAAATTGATGCTGACGACGTTCCGGATATTTACGGTGGCCATTCTGGCGTATTTTATCAACATGCTCCTGAAAAGGAAGGAAAATATGGGAATGATCACGGCGCTTTCACTGGTCTTTGCCGGTGCGATAGGGAATATTATCGACAGCGTGTTTTACGGCGTGATTTTTTCAGAAAGTGGTTTTTCCCCCGCCGAAATCGCCGTATTTATGCCCGAGGGCGGAGGGTATTCCAGTTTGTTTCACGGCAAAGTCGTCGACATGTTCTATTTCCCCATGATCGATACGGTCTGGCCGGAATGGGTTCCCCTTTTTGGCGGGGATTCGTTTCAGTTTTTCCGGCCGGTTTTTAACGTAGCCGATTCTTCGATTTTCATTGGTATGGTCATATTACTGATCTTTTACCGGGACTTATTCTCCGGAAGCCTCAATAAAAAGGAGGAAGAGAAAACAAACGAAACAGTCGAAGAAAAAGTAGAGGTTTAATCAGTTTTCCAGACGATTCAATTTTAGTAGTTCCTAAATTCGTATCATGCGCGATCCGATTTGGGCAATATATCGTACCGTATATGATACGGATTAAAATTCATATCCTTCCTCCTGCGATACCGTGGAATCTGAAAACATCGAAATTTAAAGAAAACAGTTCCTCTAAAATTTGAGAGGTCATTGATGAATCGAATAAATTGTTACTCGAAGAAGCACATTTGAGGAGAAATCAGCGGACGGATGTACACGGTGTGAGCTTTTTTATCAAACCAAACAAGATAATACTACCTTGATCATGCACCTGGCAGAAGGTAGGCCCAACAAAGGAAATTTACGGGAAATTTTCTTTTAGTCCCAATTGAGCAATGCAGGTCATCGGGGAACTTATTCGAGCATAGGAGATTTTCCGATTGAAGACACCTTTCTTTTTGAAGTCGGAGGAAATGCACAAGTCCTTTAAGCAAATAGTTGGAGAGGAGAATGCTTATGCTTATATCGCTGCGGATGACATCGATTATGCCAGTTCGTGTAAGGTTCCTTTATGGCTGTTT
>CALEIL010000467.1 GCA_937876435.1 uncultured Bacteroidota bacterium | reverse complement strand
CGCTCCGGAAGAAGGAACGACCCCATGATCCGTACCCCCCGCAATCTCCTGGCCCTGGCGCTTGCCGCCAGCCTGCTCGCCGCCACGCCGGCCCTGGTCCTGGCCCAGGCACCGGCCGCACCCGCCGCGTAAAAAGCGACCGGACCCGGAGCAAACTCCAGCGATCCCTGGCTTTGATGGAGGAAGACAGCGTACAATATTCCTGAGGCCAACCAGGCAATATAATGGCCGACGTACATTCCGGCAGCAGAAGAAAATCCATACTGCCATTTTTTGGCGTATCGCAGTATTGACATATCCGCCATCCCGATGTGCATGGCCATATTGGCGAACCAACTAAAAAATATGATGTGCCAGATGGTGAATTTGGATTGTCCTTCCATCACTTGGCCTGTCCAGATTCGATCTTGCGCTACCTGCCAAAAGTCCCCGATTGTATGAACCCCCAACTGTGGCAAAACAGCAATGGCAGCACCGATAAAGACCAGGATCATCCAGGGAGCGGCAATATTGGCAAATTTTGCTACCTGATTGTAGCCCAACATCGCCACCACCGTCGTCAACATCCCTATACCCAGCACGATCACCACCCACGCCACGCTGGTCGGCAACCAGTCATGGAGTGTGGGCATAGGCAGATTAAAAGGAATTCCCACTGCCGTGGCAGAAACCGCGATCATTGAACCAGCCAGAAAACAAAACATCAAGGCATTGACCAGATTGTATATACCGGTCAGTCGTTTCCCACAGATCTTCTCCAACTTATAATATAAAGTGATCCTTTCCCTGACAGCTATGGGGGACACGATAAAAGCCCAACTCAGGACCGCAAGTAAATTCCCGATCAACAAACCAAAAACCAAATCAAACGCCGAAGCTCCGTGCACCACGAAAAGTGGACCGATCACAAACTCTGTACCGGCGGTGTGCTCGCCTGCATACATACCCAGGAAACTCCTCAGGCCTTTCCGATTTTGTGGTGGCACGGGTTCCCGTTCGAATTCGGTCACCTGATTTAATCGCTTTTGAAATTTTTGGAACATATAATTTATTGTTTGAAGTAGATGCGAACAGCAGTAGATTGAAAGATCAGATTAAAACATATTTCATCCGGAAGATATTAAAACGCAAGAGGACTTTCGAATACAAGTAAAATATATTTTTTGGATAAACTTACCTATGGTTTCACCGATGATCGTATCAGCACCTACCGTTCATTAATTCTTCTCTTAAATTTCGGCTGTTTCAGCTTCCATCGATTGAGATCGGGAGGTCGAATCCCTATATTCTATTCCTCCGGCACGAAGACTGCCAGGGATCCAGATCCTCGCTGTGGTGATCTACTCCACAGAAAATTGATACTCCGATTCTGTATGGTAGGTTTGTCCTGGTTCCAATACGATGGACGGAAAATCCGGTTGGTTGGGAGCATCAGGAAAATGTTGAGTTTCGAGCGCAAAAGCTGTACGGTATTCATCACGGGCACCCGATTTGAAGGTATTTTGTCCTTGCATAAAGTTTCCGCTGTAAAATTGCATTCCCGGTTCCCGGGTATACACATCCATGACGATTCCCGATAGATCCCCAGTGATATGCGCGGCATAATTCATCCCATGAGCCTGGGTACCGTTCAATACAAAATTGTGGTCGTAACCTCCTCCGTGTTCAAGCTGTTTATTCCGGGAATTAATCCGGGCACCAATCGTATTTTCTGTAGTAAAATCAAAAGGGGAGTCCTTTACATCGAGTAGTTCCCCCGTGGGAATCAATCCCTCGTCTACCGGGGTAAACCGATCAGCAAAGAATACTACTTTATGATTGAGGATCCCTCCGCTTCCTTCCCCGTTGAGATTGAAGAAGGCGTGATTGGTCAGATTGACCACGGTAGTCTGATCGGTAGTCGCCTTGTATTCCATGGTAATAGCCCGCTTGTCATTGACCTTGTAGGTGACCGCGACATCCAGATTCCCCGGAAATCCTTCCTCTCCATCGGGTGATCGATAATCAAACACCAGGGTAGAAGAATCGGGTTGTGACACACTCCACACCACATCCTGGAAGCCTTTTACCCCTCCATGGAGGGCATTTTCACCATTGTTGACAGGAACTTGGTATTCCTGACCATCGAGGGAAAATTGTCCTTTCGCTATTCTGTTGCCTACCCGACCGATGGTCGCACCAAAATAGGGTTCGGAACTCTCTAAATAACCGTCAATGCTGCCCATGCCTACGACCACATCGGTCCAGTTACCCTCTTTATCAGGAACCCAAAGGCCAATAATCCTGGCCCCATAATTGGTGAACGCAGCCAATATGCTATCGTTGCGGATCCAGTGCAGGCCAACTTTTTGTCCGTTCAGTAAAGTATCAAAATCCGTGGACAACAATCCTGTAGCCGTTTTCAGGGAATCCATGGAATTGGCCTCCGACGTGGACGCCGCCTTCTCAGGTGTCGATTGACAGGCAAAAGTTAAGATTAAAAGTGTGAACAGACCCCAGGTCATTGAATAGCTTAAAGTCCTTTTTCTCATGATTCCATTGTGTTGGATTAATCATTCTTGAGAACCGTAATGGGCTGCCCCTTTATTCCGGCATAAAAGACCACGATCTCAGCAGGTTTTTTTCCGGTATTTTTTCCGTAATGCCAGGTATTCACCAATTCGACGATGGAGTCACCCGCCTTCAAACGCAATGATTGATCGGTCTCCGTCATAACAGTCAATTCCCCTTTTGTCAACAGCCCCACGTTGATGCACAAATGTTTGTGAGGTTTCAGACTTTCTCCCGGTGGAATCGTGATTCTGAGCATTGTCACTTCAGGTGTCCCCGTGCCATAAGCAGGAAGTTCGTCGCCATTCCAGCTATTTGATGTCTTGACGATGGATTCTACCGAGATTTCCTGAAGATTTTTTCTCGATGCACAGGATCCGCAAAACAAAAGAATGATTAACAGGTAAAAAATTGTTTTTCGCATCAACGAATATAATGAAACCCATTAAAAACTAAAACTATACTTGAAGATGGAAGCAAAAAATCTGTTATCTTAGTCCTGAATCTGTTTTTATAAATGAGGGGGAAGCGCGTGCATACGACTCCCCCTCTGTTTTGTTAACCGAAAGAAATGATACTTAATCCCTGTAGAGGTAGTACTCTGTTTCATAAAAAGCCCTTCAGGAAATTTCCAGAATAACCGGTCGGACTTCATAAAAATTCGGCTATTGTTTTACAAAAACTTTGGAAAACACCTTTCCATCATGCGTTACGGTCAGGTAATACGGTCCGGCTACCAGGCCATCCAGATCCATGGAGGTATTGAGGATTCCATCCATCGTGTTGATCTGATGCCTTTTGACCACCTGACCTTTCAGATCTCTGATCTGCAAACTGTAATAACCGTCGATTTCCACCTTTGAGATGATATTGAGTTGGTTATCCACTGGCACGGGATACAATCGGACCTCACTCATTGCCAGCGCAGCCCGATCATCCTCCTCTTTCCATTTGGTATAGATTTCGATCACACCATCTGTGGCAATCTCCCCATACTTTTCGACTGCCGTTTCACCCTTCAGAACATTGATAGATTCTACGTCTTCCGGTTTTACCATTTTATTAAAATTGTCCCTATTTACCCGTCCGAGTATTTTGTCGTTGAGGACAAAAATCGGGTTGGATTTCGTTCCGGTACTTTCCTTATCAGATGGACTTCTTACCTCTATTCTCGCCGACTCATTCTTATTTAGTTCAAATTTGATGGGAAGAATGAATTGAACAGCGACGTTTTGACCTCTCTGTTTGCCCGGAATCCATTTCTCTCCACGAGCCATGAGATCCACGATGCGGAGGGCTTCCTCTCCGAGACGAGCACCAGGGTCACGCACTACTTTTGGATTGGTAATAGAACCATCCTTTTCGACTACAAAGCTCACCACCACAGCGCCTTCGATCCCATTTTGTCTTGCGATGGCGGGATATTTAATGTTGGAATATAAAAATTCCAGCATTTTCTGATCAGCACAGTTCTTAAGCGTAGCCACCTCCCCACCGGCTTCTTCACATCCCGGGTAGCGGGGCATTTCTTCCACGACCCTGAATACCTCCTGTTTACCGGTAATGGTCTGATTACCGTCTGGATTCTGATCTATTGGAACAGGAGGCGGGGGGACTTCGGCGTTGGACCCCCTGGAGGTTTGATATCCCACCACCACAATTTCATCGATGGAATCGGGAGCCTGGGGTGGCCGTGGTGGCACTTTTGCTTCCTCCACTTCCGGTGCAGGCGGAGCTGGTGGAGGAGGTGGAGCAAGTGGAGCAGGAGGTGGGGGTGGCGGTACCGTGTCCTGCATCACCATGACCTTGTCAATCAGGGCTTTTCCCTGACTGGAGTATGAAAATAGCATGATCGTCAAAGCCACCGTGGGCAGTATGACGATGTACTTCCATACAGTCTGTCTTGTGGATGTTTTCTTAGTCATCATTTTGAATCTGTTTTTAAGTTGTGAATTAAAAAAGTGGTTGGCTAAAGTCAGAGTCATCACCGACTCCATATGAGTTAGCAGCAATTTTCCGTACTGTTTTCTGGAACTGAGTTGGTATGCCGCGTGATCAGCCTGGTATTCATGGACCTGAGTGAGTTCGTTCTTATATAAATAGACCATTGGATTGAACCAGAAGATTACTTTTAAAATTTCCAGAAATATCACATCCAGGCTATGCCTGGCCCTCACATGGAATTCTTCATGAGTCAGGATCTGATGGATGTCCCTGGAATTCCGGTAAAAATCTTCTGAACAATAAACTGATCCGAGAAAGGAAAATGGCAAATGATGTGAATCGGTCAAGATGAGCGTATAATCTCCATGGTCTACATGGACTGAATTTTGACGGATAGCATTGATCCTGATCCATCCCCCGATCAACTTCCCGGCTGCCAGGAATGCCCCTACCAGGTACACGGTAGTCAGGATCCGGTACCAGTTTATCGTTTCAGTCTTCGCCGTGACCGTAATATCCCACATTTCCATTTGGGCATTGAAGGGAGCAATGTATAGATGCCCCAGACTTTCGGGTTCGTGCACGAAATAATTGGCCCAGTCGACCAATGGGATGACCAGACCGAGTACAAGAGCAGCCAGTAAATAGATGCGCGAGAACTTGAAATGGGTCTCAGCCCGGAGAATAATATAGTAGGCCCCATAAAACAGAGCCCAACACATGGTCAGTTGTAGGAGATAAGTAATCATGGGTTTTCCGTTGTGTCGTCATCCATTTGTTCGAGATACCGGTTCAGTTCATCCAGGTCGATCTCCTTTTCACGCACCAGAAAGGAAACCAGTTGTTTGGGTGAACCGTTGAAATAATCCCGGACAAATGACTTAAGACGGGTTTTACTGTATTCTTCTTTGGTTACCAGCGAAAAATATTCGTGGGTTCTTCCGTATGCCTTGTGCCCTACGAAGCCTTTTTTCTCCAGGATGCGCACGATGGAAGATATGGTGGAATGCGGCGTGTCAGGCACTCCCATATACTTTATAATATCAGTCACTAAACAGGGCTCTATCTCCCACAATATCTGCATGATTTCCTCTTCTGCTTTGGTAAGTTTCATAAGTTTGTTTTGATGGTTGATTCAATTATTGGCTCACGATTTTCCAGAATCAATACTTTCGTGAACGCTATTTTATTTTTATATAACGTAAATATACGTTTCTTGTCTGATCTATCCAAATTAACGGCAAATTTTCTCAAAAAAAATTTCACACCGCGCGAGGTTCAGTCGGTCAATAATCAACATCAAATAACATAATCCAAGTGTTAAGAGACTATTAATAATGCCGATTTTGTGTCATTTTTGTTAAATAATATTTATAGTCTTTATGGCAAGAGTTGATCTAAGAAATAATGGGTTATTTTTGTTTATTAAGAAGGAGACGCATTTTCAATTAACTGTTCTACTTAGGCTATAAGTAATCAAACATTTTTTAAACACAAACTATAATCAAGGAAACATGATTCACATTCAGAATGAATTAAAGGCAATGGCTGATACGTATTCCATTTTATCTCAGCTTACGGTATCAGAGCAAAACAGGGTCATCGAATGGCTCAAAAACAAGGTTAACGAGGAAAAGACTGGCGAAAGACCATCTGATATAATTCTCGAAAGTCCACAACCTCAGCAAGAGGCAGCTTATCACGATACCAGTGGACAACTTTCATCTTTTATTTCTATTGCAGCAATCCGGCAATATAAAAACCTGAAAGAATTATTGAAAGATATCAACATCAAATCTTCCTCAGACAAGACCCTCCTGGCTGCAGCATTTCTTAAAACCAAACGGGGAATGAATGATTTCAAAGCCCGGGACATCAGTAATGCACTTAAAGAAATTGGAGAATCAGTACCCAATATCACTTTGTCTGTACAGCAATTGATGAAGAAAGACCTGATCAAATACATTGATGGGGGTAAGCAAGGAAAAAGGATCGAGAAAAAACTGGAGTTTACCGAATTTGGAGAGGAGATCATTCAACGCGCGCTTGAAAACAAAGAATTGATGTTGCGCAGATTGCGTTGATACGCATTTCCTGATCAAGAACAACGTGACTGGGAGAGTGGGATGAGCTTTTAATTTTTGAGCATTGTTTCCAGAATACTCCTGACAAATCGGGGGCCTTGATATATCAGACCGGTGTACACCTCTATAAGGTTTGCACCGGTTTTTATTCTATCAATGGCTGTTTCTTCGTTGTGAATTCCCCCTGAAGCGATCAGAGTACAATCTTCGGGCAGTCTTTTTCTGACTTCCTCTGCCATGGATGGAAACATATCCGCCAATGGCTTTCCACTCAATCCCCCCTGACCGATTTCACTGACCTCGCTGATCGAACTTTGAAGATTATCCCGCCGGATAGTCGTGTTGTGACAATTTATCCCCTGCAGGCCGGTTTCTGTCATTACCTCTATGATATCGTCCAGTTGGGACAGGTCAATATCGGGGGCTATTTTCAATATTACCGGAATCTGATCCGCATTTGCTTCCTGTACGTTCCCCAGAATCCGACGCAGGCTTTCCTTATTCTGCAATTCCCGAAGACCCGGAGTGTTGGGAGATGAGATATTGATCACAAAAAAGTCGACCAGTTGACGTAATTTCTTAAAACAAATCACGTAATCCCTGTGCGCCTCTTCATTGGGCGTGTCCTTGTTTTTCCCAATATTACCACCGATTACGATGCTCTTGTCCTTACGTTGCTCAAGTCGTCTGGCTAATGCTTCGACCCCTTCGTTGTTGAATCCCATTCGATTGATCAGGGCTTCATCCGCGGGCAACCGGAACAATCTGGGTCGTGGATTTCCCGGTTGGGGACGGGGGGTCACGGTTCCCACCTCTGCAAAACCAAACCCTATCAATGGCAACAGATCGAGATATTTGCCGTCCTTGTCAAATCCAGCAGCCAAACCGACCGGATTTCTGAAATGAATCCCCATAGTAAGAGTGACCAGCTGATCATCTTCCAGGGTATACAGACTCCTCAAAATTGAATTTCCTCCAGGTGTACGGGATGCAGTCCGTAGTAGTGACATGGTGACACTATGAGCTTTCTCAGCATCGAGTCGGAACAAAAAAGGTTTGAGGAACTGGTGATAGAACGACATTTGGAATGATTGAGTGGATAGAATGTGAAATTACTAAAACTGAAATCAAAAATAGTCTAATAATACAATTTACAGCACAGGGCTACCGACGAAGGAGGCTCTCGACTAAGAACTTGAAAAGCTGTATGAACAGCTCCCTGATCCTTGTCTATAGTTTATCATCAGCTCTGGATCATCCATCCATGCTTACAGACCTTTCGCCAATCCCCCATCCACCGGGATCACCTGACCTGTCACATAACCATTTCCGGGGGATAGCAACCATACCGCCAATTCCGCAAGATTGGCCGGATCTCCCAACTTCCGGAGGGGAGTGTTTTCTGCGAATTGATTCGCTATTTCTTCTTCTGGTATTCCCTGTTCCTGGCTTTTCCTTTTGATCAAATTTTCAAGACGATCGGTAAGGTGATATCCGGGAGCGATCACGTTGATTAAAATATCCTGCCCCGTCATTTCATTGACTATCGACTTCATCATGCCCACCACCGCCATCCGGAAAACATTGCTCAGTACCAAACCTGGAATGGGTTCCCGGACTGAAACGCTCTCTATAAAAACGATGCGTCCGTATCCTCTTGCTTCAAAACGTGGCAAGAGTGATTGAAGTAATTCGATTTTCCACCTGAGCACCATGTTATAACCCCCGTCCCACTCTTCCATCTTTTGGGGAAATGATCCCGCTGGTGGGCCACCGGCATTGATCAATACTCCATCCAGAGTAATATTATTGGTTTCGCGGATGACCGACTGAAGACCTTCTGACTTCATTAGATCTGCCACTATAAACGAGGAATCAGGGTGAGACTTCTGGAAATCCCTGAGTTTGTCAGCCGACCGCGCCACCAGAATCGGATGGCCCCCTTCACGGCTTATCCGTTCAGCTATATACCTCCCAAATCCACTGCTGGCGCCCAAAACCAGAAAATTTTTATCTTGTATTTCCAAATTCATAATTTATTAGCATAATATGATGAATGTCTCGTTCATAACCTACCGCCAAATGCGTAATATTGTATGTGAATGTTCGAGTAATTCAGGATATTGTATTTCACCTATCAAATTAATTGATGGGCTAAATATATAACATTCCAAACAAGGAAGCGTTTTTCAGTGCGAAGTTGAGATCGATTTTGAGGAGGATGATCAGTTGAAATGTAATTCATATTCCCCGTCTGATGGGGAATTAAATTTAAAATATATACCTGAACATCAGGCTGTTATATGAATTTTGGGCTTCACAATTCTCCTTAAGTCATCTCGACATATGGACGGCGAAGCCATATCATAATTCATTTTGACCGACCTAAATACGCATAAAACCCGTGCCTGTTTTTGATCCAAGAAGAGAATCGAGAAACGGGTACATTGTCCACTAAATTCACTACATGAAAGGCATCATTTTAGCCGGCGGATCCGGCACCAGGTTATATCCCATTACCAAAGGCATTTCCAAACAATTGATGCCGATTTATGACAAGCCCATGATCTATTACCCGTTGTCAATCCTCATGCTTTCGGGTATCCGTGAGGTTCTCATTATAACCACGCCGGAGGACAACCCACAGTTTCAAAAACTCCTGGGGGATGGTTCCGATCTGGGTTGTCATTTTGAATACGCCGTACAGGAAATACCCAACGGTTTGGCTCAGGCTTTCGTGATCGGGGAGGAATTCATCGGGTCGGATAAAGTCGCGTTGGTTCTGGGAGACAATATATTTCACGGAAGTGGACTCAGCACCTTATTGCGATCGTGCAACGACGTCGAAGGAGCTTATGTTTTCGCCTATTCGGTGAAGGATGCCAGGCGTTATGGGGTGGTGGAATTTGATGAAAACAAAAACGTCATTTCCATCGAAGAAAAACCAGAACACCCCAGGTCTTCCTACGCGGTTCCTGGATTGTATTTTTACGATAATCAGGTCATTGACATAGCCAAAAACCTCCGACCTTCCGCACGTGGTGAGTACGAAATTACCGACGTCAACAAAGCATATCTGGAAAAGCGCCAGCTCAAAGTGGCCGTGATGAACCGGGGGACAGCCTGGCTCGACACAGGAACCTTCGAGTCCCTGCACGATGCCTCCGAATTTGTGCGGGTCATCGAACACCGTCAGGATCTTAAGATAGGATGTATCGAGGAAATTGCCTACCGGATGAAATGGATCGACAAGGAACAATTACACAAATTGGCCGAACCCTTATTAAAAAGTGGTTATGGTCAATACCTGCGGTGGATCGGAGATAGTTATTAACGCACCGGGAAAAATTGCGGTTCCCCGAGTATACAACAAATAATAAGTACTTAATTGCTCGTTATACATTTCAAATGGAGCGCTCAATAAATATCATATGACCAAAAATATTTTAGTGACGGGTGGTGCCGGATTCATCGGATCCCACGTGGTAAGACGATTTGTGAAAAATTTCCCTGAGAGCAGGATTTTCAATCTGGATGCGCTCACATACGCAGGAAATCTGGAAAACCTGAAGGATGTGGAAGACTATCCCAATTATCGGTTCATCCAGGCAGATATTACCGACCTGGAGACTCTCCGCCAGATCTTCCAGGAGAATAATATCACCCACGTCGTCCATTTGGCCGCAGAATCCCACGTGGACAGATCAATCCATGATCCTCTGATATTTATTCGAAGCAACGTCATGGGCACCGCCAATCTGTTGCAGGCTGCTCGAGAAACCTGGACAGACGGGGCGGACAGGGAAGAGCGGCTGTTTTATCATATTTCTACCGACGAGGTGTATGGTTCACTAGGCGAAAAA
>CALEIL010000466.1 GCA_937876435.1 uncultured Bacteroidota bacterium | reverse complement strand
TTTTGGGAACTGGGCAATGACACCAAAGAGGAAGGAAGCTTATTGGACGCGATCTACAAAGCAGCGCAGCAATAAATATATGATGAAAGGGCTATTGGTTTCTCTCCAATAGCCCTTTTGTAAAAACTAGTAGACTTTATTTTACTTCTACTGTCCCCTTCCATTCGCCGCACTTTTCGTTGTGGATTAGACCAAGTCTGTTAGCCATCACCTTTGCCTTCGTAATCAAGATGATAGAGGTATTCGCTTATCGTCATACCATATCTCGGATATAGAGCTTGTCGGCTGAGACCATGCGCTTGATGAGGTTGTGAAAGATGGTCTGCTTGGTCTGGGAGCGGTTGATCCGGTAGGAATATTCATTGAGATAGCGCTCGAGGTGGCGCTTGCTCACCCAGGAGAAGATCGTCCGTATCCACGATTTGACCTGGTGGATCAGGGTGTGGATGGCCTTGAAGTTCAATCCCGGCTGGCTGGGGATCTGCCCGATTTTGAAGTCGTTGGCCAGGGGACGGTAGCCTTTCCATTCGTCGGTGGTGACCTGGGCCTTCCTGGAGATGTGCCGCTCGAAGATCGGCCGCAGTGACTTGGCCGAAAAGTCCTCGATCTGATTGGCGTAGAAGCGCTTTACTTTCCCTTCCCCAGTCAGCTGGACAGCGCATACCACCTTCTTTTTCTTGCCCCGGTAGCTCCTTCCCGGCCTTTCGGACTCTTTGCCCCCGATCACGAACTCGTCCACGTGCACCTCGCCGTCCATGGGGTGGTTGCCACTGGACTTCATCGCCTCGCGAACCTTGTGCATGAACACCCGGGCGGTGTCATAGCGGAGCTCGTAGCGTTTGGACACCTGTAGGGCGGAAAGCCCTTTGGTGGTGGTAGCCATTTCAAAGCAGATATGGAACGCCTTCAGCAGGCCGAACTTCACCTTGTGGAAGAGGGTTCCCGCTCCGGGGGACTCAATGTCGCTGCACTTGTTGCAGGTACGGGAATAGTCCTTGCGGACCTGGCTCCCCTTGTGGCCGCACTTGCGGCAGGTGAAGCCTTCCGACCACTTCAGATCGGCCAGGTATTTCTTGCAATCCAGATCGCTTTGGAACCGTCTGGTAAACTCTATGATGCTTTGACTTTGGAAAATATCCATATAAATCGTTTTTGATCCCATAAATATAGGAAATTAAGCGTAGACCTCTATAAATTTAATAAAAAAATTTTTAAAAAATATCCTATCAAATTCAGTAATAATCATAGGTTTATTTCACCAGTTGGTCCCAAGCAGTTAGAAGAATTCGATGAAAATAAGCATTTATGGCAAAACAATGAAAGAAAATTGCGGAGGCCATTAAACGATCAGCTAGATATGCTGAATTTGGATTTGCTCAAGAATGATGATTTTATTCAGTGAATATTTCAACCACCTTGAAATGGAGAGTCTAAAATCCTTTGAGAATGGATTATAATTGATGAAAGGGATACGGCAATAGGAAATCATCCTTTTTTTGGCACTCGTTCGTCTTCGCTGATGTCGTTTATGCTAATAGTATTCTTTATACTGTGAAATTCGAAGTCTTCATCCTTTACTCATTATAAATCACCGGCATCCGGCCTTTCCATTTATCCCAAATGGATTCTTCGGTGATCAGGGAGGCCATGAAATGTGCGACGTTGATCCGGCTCGATTTACCGGGTTTGAAAAAGGGATCCCGGGTCGGTGCTGGATGGATAGAGTAAGGGGTTATCGCTTCTTCTGTGGTCAGGTTGTCGGGTCGGACCACAACCCAAGTTATATTGATGTGATCTTTTTCAATGTGATCGTGGAGATAGCTCGCGGCTTGTTCGTTGTCAGGATGCGGGGGTAGCAGAACGCGTAACAATCGAATGATAACCTTTTGAAAAAAGGTAAGCGGGGGGTCGGTCTCGGGGTTGTGGTATCCCGCCGTATTCATCAGGATAAATCTGACGGGGTGGGCGGGAGTAGTTTCGGACACAGCATCGCAGAGCAACCGAACCGCGTCGCGCACCAGGTATCGGGGACTACCATATATCGTTCTGTGTCCCAGGCAGGAACCAATTGCCCGGCAACCCTCCAGATGGCCTGCTAATTCATATTTGGTGACCCGGGTGAGTTCCAGTGGGATAATTTCCAACAATTCATTCGAATTCCAGGTCCCGGGGATTTTGCTGTCTGGCCGTACGACGGCTTTGACGCGTTCACCCCGTTCCAGAAGTTGATCGACCAGGTGTCTGCCCGTCTGGCCCGTACCCCCTACCACGAAAGTAGTCATAGTGTGTTGTTTTGATGATACGACCTGAATCCTCGTCCTAAGGTGCCATGGTCAAAATATCTTTTGCTATCCAGGAGGATGTCTTTAGTCGTATTCCCCATATTTTCAGGTTTCGATTTTATTTTTTTCTTTTATGGATCAACCGTTCTATCCACTTAACAATTTCGTTCAACAGAAACGGTACCATTCCCAACCCTAGAGCGAACAGCCAGCTCCGGGAATCCAACATTTGCAATTTAAACGCTTTTTGCATAACCGGTATGCCCATCACCAACAATTGCAGTCCAAATCCCAGGACAATAGCCCCGATCAGGTATTTGTTGGTGAACAATCCGGTTTGGAAAATGGATCGTACCTGATGGCGGAAGGTCAGCGAATATATCAATTGACAGGAGATGATGGTCATAAAGGCCATGGTTCTCGCGTAATCGTGTATCTGTTCCGGAACGTGGGCATCGAAGGGACTGTATCCATGCGAGGTGTACCCAAACCAGAAACCCAGCAGTGTCAGTGCGCCGATCAGAAATCCTCCAGTCAGGATCCGACGGAGAGCACCATGGGCGAAGAAGCTTTCCCTCGGATTGCGAGGTGGCTGTTTCATGATATCAGGGTCACCCGGATCCATTCCCAGCGCCACGGCCGGGAGGGTGTCGGTCAGGAGGTTGATCCACAATAATTGGGTGGCGTGCAAGGGAGCAGGCAATCCCAGGCTGATGGCTGTCACCATGGTAATGATCTCGCCCACATTGCTGGCGAGTAAAAAAATCACCGATTTTTTGATGTTGTTGTAAATGTTCCGGCCTTGCTCTATGGCAGAAATGATCGTGGCAAAATTGTCGTCCGCCAGGATGATATCCGCTGAATTTTTCGCAACATCGGTTCCGCTAATCCCCATCGCCACTCCGATATCAGCGGTCTGGAGCGAAGGGGCATCGTTCACGCCATCTCCGGTCATGGAGACGATATTGCCTTTGTCCTTCAATGCTTTTACGATATTGACCTTGTGTTCGGGAGATACTCTTGCAAATACTTTGTAATCCCCGATTTTGGAACTGATATCCTCAGGCGTCATCTTTTCGAGGTCAGCACCTGAAATAGCCTGTTCGGGGGACGTAGCGATGCCCAGATCCCTGGCGATGGCAAACGCGGTTATTTTGTGATCCCCGGTGATCATTACGGTTGTGATCCCGGCTTGCGCGGCGAGATGGATGGATTCTTTGGCTTCTTCTCTGGGGGGATCGATCATTCCCACGACCCCCAGGAGAATGAGGTCTTTTTCCATATCTTCCTGATCGATGACCGCGTCTATGGGTTTGTAAGCTACCGCCAGGGTTCGGAGTGCCTGATCTGACATTTTGTCGGTCGCTTCCCGAAATTCCTCAATATGGTCTTCGGTGATCGGGATGATTTCTCCGTCTTTTCTGACGTGATTGCATCGTGGATACAAGGCCCCGATGGCTCCTTTTACAAACACCCTCAGACGACCATTCTCATTCTCCAGGGTCGACATCAGTTTTCGCTCCGAATCGAATGGAATTTCTTTTTCTCTGATGTTGGTCCTGGTCAGTTCATCCCGGTCCAGACCTACCTGGTCACCCAGTAGCAGAAAAGCGATTTCGGTCGGATCACCGGTTGCTATGCCGTCCTGATAGGTAGCATCGGAGCACAGTATCAGAGCCTTGGCCAGTAAACGGCTCACCTCGGAAGCCTGCGACGGATCGCTGGGAACCGAAGATTCCCCTTCGCTGAGCGTAAAAGATCTGACCACCGTCATTTTATTTTGTGTCAGGGTACCCGTTTTGTCCGAGCACACGACCGTGACTGATCCCAGGGTCTCTACCGCGGGCAGTTTTTTGATGATCGCATTCTTTTTGGCCATACGCGTCACCCCGATCGAGAGAACGACCGCCACGATGGCGGCGAGCCCTTCAGGAATGGATGCTACGGCCAGGGAAACCGAAATCAAAAACATTTCGATCAAATCCCTTCCCTGGAGCCAACCCAATCCAAACATCAGGACGCATACCCCGATCGCTGTCAATCCCAGAATTTTACCCAATTCCCCCAAACGGACTTCCAGGGGCGTTTTCTCCGAATCGTTCTGATCGATCATTCCGGCAATCTTACCCACTTCGGTTTGCATTCCCGTAGCGATGACTATGCCTACTCCACGGCCATAGGTGACCAGGGTGCTCTTGTAGGCCATATTGATCCGGTCTCCCAGCGGAATATCGGTATCTTCCTGAAAGGTTTTGACCGATTTTTCCACCGGTACCGATTCTCCGGTCAGCGCCGATTCTTCTATCTGCAGGTTGGCCGATTCTATCAGTCGCGTATCTGCGGGTACCTGTCCTCCGGCTTCCAGGATAAGGATATCCCCGGGGACCACGTTTTCTGACTTGATTTCTACTACCACGCCATCCCTTTTGATCAGTGCTTTTGCAGAAGACAGCTTTGTCAGGGCATCAAGCGCATTACCGGCTTTGACTTCCTGGAATACCCCCAGAGTCGCGTTGATTACGATCACGACGAGAATGACGACCGAATCGATGTATTCTCCCAGGAAAAATGTCACGATCACCGCCGCAATCAGGATATAGATCAGGACGTCCTGGAGTTGTTCCAGGAACATTTTCCATACCGGTTTTCTCTTACGACCTTTTTCCTTATTGGGTCCGTATTTTTTCAACCGGCTTTCAGCTTCCGCTTCCGTCAATCCCGTTTCCGGATGGGTGTTGAATTCATCCAGGATCTGCTCTGTCGTTTTGGAAATCCAGGTGGGTGGTTGTTTCATTGTGATTCCTTTATTGATGACATCTGGACCATTCTCATTTTCACTGTGGAAATAGTTGTCATGCTGTCCCAAAATGACAACTGGGTATTCGTCTATATGGCTGGATGTTTTTATACTTATAACGTCACGTGATCCTGTATGGCCATTTCGTCACGTATTCATCCTCGATGGACACAATCCCTATTTTTTCGATTTCAGCTTGTATATCATATCACCTGCTATCGAAGATATTGACCATATCAGGAGAACGGCTTTATTTTTCAACGGAGATATATCCACGTTTTCCAGATGCAAGTTCGGTTTCAATTCTTACGTAATCGTCCACTTCATATTCGTCTGCCTGGGCGAGCTCCTGATCAGAAATTTCAAATAACATTCCCTGTATCACATCCTGGTGTACACCGGTGTAGCGAAGGATGGGATGATGGGGTTGTTCGCTTTTACGCAAAACCTCCGGATCGGCAATTTCGATATAATCCAATCGGTACCCGACCAATTCATCGGGGCTTCCTTCCAGCAACCGATGGAATGTTTCCAATTGAACTTTAGGAATTTGCAGGGTTCCGTAGGAGAATAAAAGAGGCATTTTGTAAAGTTTTGGAAAGCGTTAATTTACTAAAAGAATTTTTTCTCTACGATGATTTCATAAGCCGGACTTATGTATGCCATT
>CALEIL010000465.1 GCA_937876435.1 uncultured Bacteroidota bacterium | reverse complement strand
TTTCTTCGATCTGACAAAAAAATAACCTCCTCTTAAGTATCGTCAACTTAATGCCCGACGCACTGGAGGGAAGTGGCCATTTTAACTATATCGCTACTATTTTTTCCTATTTATTTATCGGTAATAAATGTACCTTTGGATTCTCAATTGAAATTATGTTTCGGGGAATTTTTGCCGGCTTTATTATTTTTATTCTGTTGTTCCAATCCCTGGACAGGTTTGGGATGATTGCCTACTATGAGCTCAATAAAGCCTACATTACCGAGATGTTCTGCGTCAACAAATCGCGTCCCGCCCTTCAATGTGACGGGCAATGTTTTTTGATGAAGAAGTTGAAACAGCAAGACCAACAGAACGAAAAAATACCCGCCTCCGTGGTCGATTCCAGGGATCTGCAGATGTTTCCTATTCAAGAGATCAAAAAAATCAATTTCGACTTTGTCACCGCCTTGCCGGAACCTGAGTATGCAAAATCTTTTATTTCCAGAACGATTATTCATGACGTCTTTCATCCACCCAAATTACTCTTTCCCTCATAAGGAGTGCATCAAACCATAAATTCCTACAGGTATTTCTGTATCTATTTTGACGTCTCCTCCCTTCCTTTGGTCGGGAGGCAAGCTTTATCATCGAAATTATGATAGCCAACGGGGTAAATAGGAATGGCTATGCTGCCCGCGCTCTGAAAGGTATCTTCGATTCACTCATCAAAGGTCTGCCGGATTTTTGGTCTCGGCAATGAAATGGCGAGACTCCATTCAGGCATACTTCTTCGGTCTGTCAAATGAATATTTTGAAATACCTTAAAAGCTCTTGACGTTTGATGCACTTGCTGGATTCTCCAGCTATGTAATAATTGCCAATCAATAGTAACACCCTCGTCAATGCTGCCTTGAACTGGTGGTGAAATTGACGTTCAAACAAAAAAATAATGAACACAAGAATAGTATTCTTTGTAGTCTGGTTTTTGTCATACTCGTTGTCATTATATCCCCAATGTCAATACTCGGGGCTGGTAATGGACGAAAAGACATCAGAACCCCTCGCTGGCGTAGCCATCGCTATAGATTCCGGTGCATTGACCACCACCGGAATGAATGGTGAATATTCCATTGAACTTCCCTGTCAGACCACTGCATTTACATTTTCCCTGATAGGTTATGAACCCATATCTGTCACGGACGTTTCCGGCCCATTAATCATCAGACTGAGACCTGCTGCGACTTTTCTCAGTCCCATGATCGTGAGTGCTAACCGGTACGAGCAAGACCGGTCTGCCGCGCCGATTGCTATTTCATCCATTACCACCGCCATGCTCCAGGAAACCAGACCGGCCAGGCTGGATGAGATCCTCAATAAGGTCGAGGGAGTATATATGGTTGATCTGGGAAGTGAACAACATACTATGGCCATCCGACAGCCCATCAATTATAAAGGATTGTTTCTATACCTGGAGGATGGGATCCCCATCCGTCCCACCGGAGTATTCAATCACAACGCCCTGCTCGAAATGAATATGGCCTCGCTCAATCGGATCGAAGTGATCCGCGGCCCTGCTTCCTCGCTGTACGGCAGTGAGGCAATCGGTGGTGCGATCAATTTTATCTCACTCCGCCCTTCGCCGGTCCTATCGGGTCAACTGACGACGCAGGGGAGTACCAACGGGTACAAACGGACAGATTTCAACGTATCCAATACTTTCGGGAAACTCGGATTGGGGTTATATGGTTACTTCGCGAACCGGAATAACGGACTTCGGGAACACAGTGATTTTGATAAACTGGCTTTGACCTTGAAGGGAAATTATATTCTCAACGATCAGAATTCTTTGGCTTTTGATATCACCAATATTGATTATTATGCTGATATGACAGGGAGTCTGGACAGCACATTCTTTTTTGGTAAGGATTATACCAGCCAGCATACTTTCACCAATAGGGCGGTGGATGCATTGCGGGCGAAGATCAATTACCAGCATTTTTGGAATGACGAAAGTATGACGGTATTGACCGCATTTACACGGAGAAATTCTATCCGTCAAAACCCGGCGTACAGGGTTCAGGATGACTATTCGCCCTGGGGAAATCCGCAAGGGGACAAAAATCTGGCCCACGGTGAGATCAATGAGGATCGGGTGAACAGCTATGGCCTGATCGCACAGCACAATCAATCGATCGCGTTTCTTCAGGGTTCAAAATTGTCGGTGGGGGTCAATATGGATTATAGCCCCGATCATTTTGAGGCTCGGTATATCGCTATCGACAAGAGCGATCGAAATATCTATACCGGATTTACCGCTTCGGACAGTTCACTCACCGACTACGATGCTCTACTGTTCAATATTGGTGTATACGCGGGTTGGAATGTGGAACTTACCGATCGGTGGATGGTATCGGTAGGTTTCAGGTTTGATCAACTCAATTTTGATTTTAGAAACAACCTCGATGAAAACGCGTTCTCCGGGGCACCCGACGAGGCAGATAACTTTTCTGCTTTGACACCCAAGGTAGGATTGACCTGGAAACTGGAGCAAGGAAACGGGCTATACGCCAATTACAGTCAGGGTTTCCTTCCGCCACAAATTTCAGAACTTTACCGGGGGGTAAAAATTCCTGTATTGCAACCTTCGGTGTACAATAACTATGAGGTGGGTGGATACTTTCATTGGAATTATCGCGTGAGTCTGGATTGGAGTATATACCAGATGAATGGTAAGAACGAAATCATCACGGTCCAATTGGACAATGGTACACAAGAAAACCGCAACGCTGGCCGGACCCTCCACCGGGGAATCGAATACGGACTGAAATGGAATATCACGGATGAATTAAAATGGAGATTGAGCGGTACTAATGCTTTTCATCAATTCGTGGAGTACGAAGAATCGGCGCAGGATTTGTCCGGTCAGAAAATGAGCCAGGCTCCCTCCTGGATTGCCAATTCGGAGCTTTCCTATCAACCGGATTGGTTGGAGAATTTCCGGGTTTCGCTGGAATGGCAGCACGTGGATCCCTACTTTACAGACAATGCCAACATTCGTCAATATCCCGGATACGACATTTTCAATGCCCGGTGTGGGTATTCATTCAAAGATTTTGACTTGTGGGTGAATGTCATGAATGTGGCCAACGAGCTCTATGCTACGGTGGTTCGAAGCACACCATGGGGGGACAATTACAACGCGGGTGAACCGCGGACACTTACCCTTGGCGTAGGATATAATTTTAAAAACAAAAATTCTCAGGAATGAAATGTTTTACAAAAGTGATATATGGTGGGGTTTTTAGTATGATGGTCTATGGTCTGATTCTGGCTTCGGGAATTTCCTGTACGGATGACTCCGTCGAAAGTGACCTTCGAATGGCAGATCCAGTGCGCATCTCCGCATCGGGTGCTGATGTTGAAGGTCCGTATTTTGTTTCTGACCACAGAGGGTTTCCGGTCCTGGTCTGGTCCGAGAAGGCAGAGGGGAGCGAAGGAGCGGGTTTCCTGGTGAGATACGCCAGATTTTCCAAAAAAGGGGACAAATTGTTGGCTGAAGGGGAAGTTTCTCCTTCAGCCGGGTGTTCGGTGACCAGTGAAAGTATGAACAAAATTGCTTTTAAAAGCGATGGCACTATGGTTTCGGTGTATTCCCGGCGACAGCCCACCGAAGAAAACCGGTTTGCGGGTGCTTTGTATTACAGTCAGTCGTTTGATGACGGGAAGACCTGGACTTCTGAAAATTATCTGCATTCCGGGGATACCACCCGGGGATTGAGCAGGAGTTTTTTTGATCTTGCCAGGCTCCCGGATGGGGAGGTAGGGGCTGTCTGGCTCGATTCCCGTCTGACTGCCACCCGGGGAGATGGTTCGACCTTATTTTTTTCGAAGACTTCGGGAAATTTCGGTTTTCTGAAAGATCAACCCGTAGATTCAGGTACGTGCGAATGTTGCCGGACCAATCTTTTTGTGGCACAAAACGGAGATATTCATATTTTATACCGGGACATCTGGAACGATAGTATTCGCGATATATCGCACGTGGTATCTGAAGATAATGGAAAAACGTTTGGAGGTCCTTCGCGCATAAGTCGGGACAACTGGGTCATATTTGGTTGCCCACATACTGGTCCATCTATGGGAGAAACCAGCGAGGGGCTGATGATAGCCTGGTTTACCCAGGGAGGTGGTCCGGGAGTGTATCACACGTTGTACGATGTGAAAACCCGGACGTATACCAGGAAAGAATTGTTGACCCGGGAGGGAACTCATCCCCAGTTGCTGACTACTGAGGATGAAGCGACCATATTTTTGTGGGAAGAAAGCGGTGCCGGGTCTTCTCATGCGCATTCAATGGATTCCGGTACTCCGATGGTCACGCTATCAATGGATGATTTGACTTCCCCCAGATCTGTGATCAAAGCCCGGGTATGGAAAGAAGGAAGGCCAGTGCGGGAACATTGGGTTTCTTCGACCGATCAATTTTCAACCGTACCCGTAGGGAT
>CALEIL010000464.1 GCA_937876435.1 uncultured Bacteroidota bacterium | reverse complement strand
TGTGGATATTTTTTGGAGCTCAAAGCTCAAAGCTGAAAGTATTCGTAGTGGGTTTATTTTTTGGCAAATATAATTTTTTCAGGGGATAGGGTTGACTCCGGATCAAGTCCGGAGTGACGAGGTTGAGGCTGAGAGGGATCGGTAAGCCCGACTCCAGGTTTTATTTGACTTTTTACCTATTTCCCAAACCGCACATAAAAAACATTTAAACGTCCAGAAAATAAGGGATTGCCGAGCCCGGTACCGGATCAAGTCCGGAGTGACGTTCGGATCAAGTCCGGCATGACAGGCGGGTCTTGATGAAAACAAATTTTTTAAATACCCCGTTTTCGGTTTGACAAACTTTCAAACGAATCGACCTGGAATTCTATGTGTTATATATTAAATTATCCGTGTACCTATGAACCGCATCTGGAGTTTGTCAAACCTTAACGATTAATCAATGAAGAATTACAAATTACGAAGGTCAGCGGGTTACGATTGACCGGGAATTTGTATCTCGAGCTCAGTGGAGGGATCATGGCTGCATCCGTGGAGATTATTGTATCAGTTCCATCGCCCCTTCAGGGCTCAAAATTCATTTTCCTCCAGACGATGGGTTGCACCCATCGCTATTATATCGGCGCCCTTTCAGGGCTATCGCTTATATTTGGTAATAGCCAAAAGCCAAAAGCCGACTGCTGAAAACTGACCACTTATCTACCACACCCAAAACACACACCCTATCCCCACACAGCTGATGGCTGATAGCTGACGGCTGAGAGCTCACACCCCCACAAAGCTGATAGCTGACGGCTGACGGCTGAGAGCTCACACTCCCACACCGCTAAAAGCCAACAGCCAAAAGCCAACAGCCGACTGCTCCCCCCACACCGCTAAAAGCTAATAGCCAAAAGCTAAAAAATTACCACCAACTTTCGCTAAACACAAACCAAACCATTGAGCTAAACCCAATATCGCCTAAGACCCCAGGTTCTACCAAATTCAATTTTTTTCTGCCGAATAAATTGAATTTAATGGCACATACTCCGGTACCAGGGCCTGCATCGCCGCGATGATTTCCGTGTAGTTCTCCGGCCCGTACCGGTGGTTCTGATTGTGGAGGATGAGACGGCTGATCTGCTCTGCAAAATCGACCGGGTGGTGGTTTTTCACGCGGGCGACCATGATCTTTTCGTGCTGGGTCTTATCGGTCTCTTCCTCGCTGGTCATCAATTCCTCGTAAATCTTCTCCCCGGGCCGCAATCCGGTGATCCGGATATCGATGTCCTCCGGGTAACGCAGACCGCTCAGCTTGATCATCCGGACCGCGAGGTCGTAGATCCGGACCAACTTTCCGATGTCGAAGACGAAGACTTCGCCGCCCTGGCCCATCGAGCCGGCGAGCAGGACCAACTGGCAGGCTTCCGGAATGGTCATAAAATATCGCGTGATCTCCCGGTGGGTGACCGTCACCGGTCCGCCCTTTTCGATTTGTTTTTTGAAAGTGGGGATGACCGAGCCGTTGGAGCCGAGGACGTTGCCAAACCGGGTCACGATAAACCGGGTGGGGTACAGGGTGTCCAGGTAGGTTACGTAAAGTTCAGCCACGCGTTTGGTAGCACCCATGACGTTGGCCGGATTGACCGCCTTATCGGTGGACACCTGCACGAACTTTTCCACGCCGTGCTTCACCGCCATATCGGCGACGATGCGGGTGCCTTCGATGTTGTTGCGGATGGCTTCGTAGGGATGGCTTTCCATCAGGGGGACGTGTTTGTACGCCGCGGCATGGAAGATCACCTGGGGTTTGTAGTACGCGAATAAGGAGTCCAGTCGCCGGACGTCGCAGATGTCCGCCACCGCGAAATGGCATTGGACCTTCTTCCGGTTGATAAGGATGCACTCCTGCTGGAGGTCAAACAGCGCAGATTCGGCCTGGTCCAGGAAGATGATGGCTTTGACGGGGTAGTTGATGATCTGGCGCGATAGTTCGCCCCCGATCGAACCCGCCGCGCCGGTGATCAGGACGACTTTGTCGCGGAGCTGGGCCTGGACCTCGGGGTGATCGTACCGGATGGGTTCGCGACCGAGCAGGTCTTCGATCCTGATCGGCTTGATCTGACCCGCCCGGAAATTGCCGTTGAGCCAGTCGTCCACGGGGGGAATGGTTTTCAATTGTACCGGCAATTTGGACAACTCGTCCACCACTTTCTGGACATTTCGGTCCGCCAGGCTGGGATAGGAGACGATGATTTCCTGGACCTGGTACCTTCGGACGAACGCTTCGTCCACCTTGCCTGCGTCGAACACCTTGATCCCGGCGATGCTGTTCCCGATATTGTTTTTGGAATGGTCGATAAAGCCCACGATGCGGGAGACCATTTCGGTCCCGTTGGTCAGGGCGTGGAAGGTCAGCAGGCCGGTCTCGTGCGCGCCGTAAATCAGTACCCGGCTTCCCCCCTTTTTGCCAAATATGTAATGCTGATAAAATGCTTTGTAGAGGATGCGCAGGAAGATCAGCGCGACGGTGTTGAGCAGGAAGTGGGTGATCACGATATGGAGCGGGATCGTCAGATAGAGCGTTTCCGGGAACATCCGGAATCCCAGCGACAAGGCCGTCAGAATAACGGATATTATCAATCCACTGTTAAAAACGCGGATGGCGTCCCGGAAACTCGTATGCCGGATTACCCCGCGGTACGACCTCGTCAATACGAATACGCCCAATGCGGTGAGTGCCACCTGGGGTAGGAAGGGAATGATGTCGGTGATCCCATCCAGGGCCAGCTTGTTGCTGATGATGTACGCCACGATAAAGGTGTTCACGGTCACGTACAGATCTACGATCAGGACGATCCAGCGGGGCGTCTTTCGTTTAAAAATGATTTGCAGATTTTTTCTCACGATCAGATTAAGGGGTGATACTATGAATAATGCGTTCCAGATCCTCTTCCGTCAGGGACGATCCGCTCGGCAGGCAGAGGCCGCGGTCAAACAGGTCTTCGGATACGCCATTGACGTATTGCGGGCAGGATTCAAATACAGGTTGCAGGTGCATGGGTTTCCACAGGGGGCGCGATTCGATGTTCAGGGATTCCAACCGGAGCCGGATGGCTTCCCGTTTTTCGAAGGAATCGGTCAGGATGGTGGTCAGCCACCGGTTGGAAAAAGCGCCTTCCGGTTCCGGGACAAATTCGATGTCCTCCAGGTTGTTCAGGCGTTCTTTATAGAATTCATAATTGCGCCTCCGGGCAGCGACGTGGTCTGAGAGGATCTTCATCTGGCCCCGTCCGATCCCGGCCAGGACGTTGGACATCCGGTAATTGTACCCGATGGTGCTGTG
>CALEIL010000463.1 GCA_937876435.1 uncultured Bacteroidota bacterium | reverse complement strand
TATCAGCAATGGTGATTAAAATGCCGGTCTCTTCCACTTCCCCGAATTCATAATTTATGGCCGTTCCAAAAGTTTTCATGGTGGAGGATAAGTTCATGTAGGTATTGATCAAGGGAGGTATGTTTTCTCCCAAACTCCTGATTGTGTTCCAAAGACATAAGATATCGTTATCCACCGTATTTGCGCCGGAATGATCCAGTCTGATTTACTTTTCCGTCTGATCTCCTTTCCCATGACGGTAACCCGCACAAAAATCTTCTCAAGTCCATGGAATCAACTCTTATGTTCATGGATAGACCGAATGTCATATATGACCTTAACTGTACTTCAAATAATACTCGAGGTGATTGCGGTTGAAATCCTGGATAGGGGAATCCGGCGACTGTATCTCGATCAGCGTTTTCAGATTTTCGATCCGATCCTCATCGGTCATGGCGATCAGTTCCTCATCGAACGGGTAAGCTTCCTCCATCATTTCCTTATCGGTCTCAGACAAGTCGGTGTTTTCAACGGTAAAGCAGGGTGAGTCCTCGCCGGTGATAAACATCCAGGACGGGAAACTGTAGTGCATGATGGAATGCTTATCATGAGCCGAATACATCATCCCACCTGATTGCAATTGGCGGAGATTGTGGTCGACCTTCCATTTTGGCCAATAATTGGGAGGTCCCCCCAGGTATTCATAGAGTTTGTTCCAGTCAAAATCGCATTCCAGTGCGGGGGTCTGATGTTCGTGATGAAAGCCCAGAGCGTGTCCAAACTCGTGGATCACGACCCCTCTCCAGTTGGAAGGTAATTCCACATCAAATCCCTCCAGGTTGAGCGTGATTTCCCCCGGTCCTACTATCACGGGGTCCGAACTGTCGGTGCCCACCAATGACCAATATCCCGGGCTATCGAATCCCACTCTGATGTGGCTGGTGTCATCTTCGGTCCATCCCCGGAAACTCCCATTGTTTTCGTCGTACCCGAAATCGAATGAGATGTTTCCAAATTCGGTCCAGGCACTTGCAGCTTCTGCTATTTTGCTCAATAATTCCGGGTTTCCTCCCTTGAAACTGACCTTGAGTTCGCCAATTCTCCACAGTTTGAGATCTTCGAATACAAGTTCTCTAGCCAGGCCATTGACCGAACTCGGAATGTCTCTGGCCCGTTCCCGATTCCGGGCTTCGAGCCGCGCCTGGATTTTGTCGGGGTATGCTTCCATGATTGTCGCAGGATGATTCATAAATTAAGGTTTTTTATATCGAGTAAAATTGTAGGTGAGGCCTACATAAAATCCTACACTGGTTCTCGTGAAGGTAGGTATTTTATTGACATTTTCCGGCAGATACGGTCCAAAACCATCCCGGACCACCGATCCCGATAATACATTGACCTGGCCTATTGCCAGGCCTGTACTCACGCCCACAATATTTTGTTTTCCTACAAATCCACTGATACCGAGCAGATAACGGACTTTACCGTCGAAAGGTGAAATCGAAGCCCCGATAGCCGGACCGATCCGCAAGTCCGGATGAAATCGATACGTCAGGTGAGCCAGAGCTCCTACAGCGAGATCACCCCTGAATTTACTTTCTTCCAATACATCGTTGACTTCATCATTGCGTGGGGCCAGGAAGAATTCTTTTTGATACAGCGTGTTTAGAAAAAATCCGGTTGAAAAGTCAAAGGACCAGCTTTTTTGGGTGTCAAAATCCAGAAATCCGGTATATATCGTGTCGCTGAGATAGGAATCGTACAAGGCCAGTCTGACTTCGGTCACGTCATTGCGGGCGGTAAATATGTCGGTCAGGATAAAATCGTAGGCTACCGTTGATTGAGCGATATACCCCAAAAGCCGCACGTAGTCGATCTGGAGGATCTTATCGGCTATGCGACTTAACCGGGCCTGTTCCCGGATAACGATATCTGCATCCGGCGTCATAAGGGTCACCTTGCTGACATTGGCATTGTATATCGATTCAGCAGCCAGGATATAATCCCGGTAATAGGCGACCTGTGCGGCTATATACTGCAAATCCGTCGTGTCAAAAGTGGCGTGGATCCGATCCATTTTTTGGGTGGCCAATGCGGGATCGGGATAAAATCTCGTCCGGGTATACAGATCATCGCTTTCGCTCCGGATAACCTCCATCTCATTGAAAAACCGCAGGGATTTCAGGAAAAATTCCCTTTGACCAGAAGGCCTGATATCAAAATGATCGAACACATCGCTCCCGGGTATTCCGGGCAGGATCGGTTCCAGGATTTCCGGAATGGGAGAGATGTACCGGTAACTGCGTACACTGGTATGATCCTGGATGTAAGCGGCATTGACCCCGTAAATTTTCAATCGATACCTGTCCCCCACCTGAAGTGCTGCGGAGTCGCGAACGGACAGGGAGGAGGTGTGGTAGTCGAAATGTACTTCTATCTCCTTTTGCGCTTCTAACCCAAAAGGTATAGTCAGAATTATAGTAAGTATGAATAGACTTCTTACCATGCGATTTTGAATTTGTGCTTCATGACCCAAATTCCAATGATTCCAGGGCTCTACTTTCATCAAAGCGACCCGGTTCCTGAAAACATTAGGTTTCAGCCGTAGGCAGATTCTGGATTAAGCTGGTAGTTTAATCCCTTAAATTTGATTATTGCAAATCAGAGCTTGATGCCCTAACAATAATAAACGTCCGGGATTGAGAATTCTTTCCTCCGGCTGAATTTTGGTACCTAATATACAACATTATTTTTTTATCATCCTTTATGACACTCCTTTGCACGGAACGAACTATTCATTTAAATTACGTGTAGTCGGCCTCAATGATTTGCCGGATACCGGTTTCGTAGGACGTAGGGGAAAAATTAAAATGGCTCTCAAATTTACTGCTATCGAATTCATAGGGACGTTCAAACTGATAGATCATCTCTACGCTTTCTCTCATGACGGAGTTGAACAATCCGATAATCCGCAGCATGTTTTTTGAAACCACCCTGTGTTTTGGTTCTGAACCGAGCTGACGGGCTATTTTTTCGACCCATTCCTTTCCAGTCATCGGATCGGAAGCCGTGGGCAGATGCCACACCTGGCCATAGGCTTCCTCCGAATTTCCCAGGATGGCGGTTGCTTTACCGGCGTCCGGCGTATAAGTGAACGAATGTTTGACGTCGTCTTTCCCCAGCCAGTTGGCTTTTTTACCTTTGCTCAGGGGATCAAAAACCGTTTCTATCAATACGCTATTGCGGATGGAAGGGCCATAAAAATCAGCAGCGCGGGCGATAAGTGCCTGAAGATTTCCCGATTTGATTTCGTTTAAGATCCGTTCGGCAATGTGAGTCCTGATCTTTCCTTTTTTACTGGGAGGATTGATGGGGGTATCTTCGGTCATCCCGTCGAGCTCGTTCTCATCGTACATATATATGTTGTCAAAGAAGACCAGTTTGGAATCGTTTGCTTTACAAGCCTCGATGACGTTGTCCACGAAAGGAGGCCATGTTTGGGACCAGGTTTTCAGATTGTAGGGAAAACCAACCGTGACGTATACCACGTCCGATCCTTCGATGGCTTTATTCAATTGATCCCTGACCGTAATATCAGCGGCCATCAGGTGGTCCGTCGGATTGATTTTGGTGGGATTTCGGCTCACGAGCCGGATGTCTGAGGTATAGTCCAGGAGGCTCCTGGCCAATTCTGTTCCAATGGAGCCTCCCGATCCTAGAATTGTTTGCATAGTAGGTAGTTTTAGGCAAATTACATAAAATCAATGTTTTACCATTTGTTTTTCGAAATCTTCTCGGAAAATTTATCCGCAAAATCCGAAATTTTGTCGATTCCGTTTTCCACCATCCGTTCGATGTTTTGAAGATCGATGGGTTCTCCCTTCATGCGGAGCCGGTCGATGGAAGTGCGTGCTTTGGGCATCACCGCCCAAAGGATGATGTACAACAAAACCCCGGCTCCACCTGTGATGGTGAATAACACAAATCCAAGACGGACCCATATGGGATCGTTCATATCAAAGTAGGCAGCTACTCCACTGCAAACCCCTGCGATGACCTTGTCTTCCGGATCCCGGTACAGTTTACGACGGTAGGATTTGCCGTCCCGATGGTCATCCTGTGCGTATTGGGTATCGGTCGAATCGGCATCCTCCGAATGATCAAATTGGTCGGGGTGACCCATGGTCGAGATGGCTTTCTGGATATCATCTACATTGGCGACCTTGCGGCTACCCATGGATTCCTCGATCAGTTCGGCCATACGCAATTCGATGTCGTTGATGATTTCGTCCGCGTAATCGGATTTGCCGAAATAATCGTCGAGTTCGTACAGGTAGTTTTGAAGAATTTCAGCAGCATCGATATCGACGGCTAACGGGATTCCACCCAGATTGATATACTCTATTTTATTCATTTTCACTTGTATTTATTGGATTAGAGAAATTGACGGTTTGTGCTAGCGAGGACCAGGATTTGGTCAGTTCCTGGCGAAGTTCTTCCCCCTTGGGAGTAATTTCGTAGTATTTGCGTGGCGGACCTGATTTGGACTCCACCCAGTTGTAGGTGAGGTATCCATCTTTTTTCAATCGGTTGAGCAGTGGATACATGGTTCCTTCCACCACGATCAGGTCGTTATCTTTCAGATTCTTGATGATATCCGAAGGGTACATCGTTTCCTTGGAAAGTATCCCGAGCACGCAGAGCTCGAGAACTCCCTTCCTCATTTGCGCTTTGATGTTTTCTACTTTCATATTGTAATATTTGTTTGTTCACGATGGTAAAGATATGGCAAATCAAGTACTTGGCAAAGCATGATACTATCCAATGGAAGGTATTTTAGATGAATGTATTATTTTTTCCGATGAACGAGGTGAATGAGGGTGTCTGTGGATCGCTGACGAGATTACTGGGGACAACGAGTGAATAGGTGTTTGTGAAAAATCCCGGACTCGAAAGTTTACCTCCCGACTGAAGGGAGGGAGGCCTGGGGAGGTTGGCGAGTTGCGGCATCT
>CALEIL010000462.1 GCA_937876435.1 uncultured Bacteroidota bacterium | reverse complement strand
GTCGCAGGCGTCCTGCCAGCCCGGCCATTCCTCGCCGCGCAACGCCGATGCACGCCGCAGCGCGCGGCGCAGGTCATAGGCGTCGCCCGAGCCGGCCCGCGCGAGTTCCTCCCAGCGCACCGGCATCGCCACCCCGGCGCTTTCGCGCGCACGCAGCGACCAGCTCGACACCCTCATCCTGCATACAGGCATCTAAATTGGCTTTCCCGAGACCGCCACAACCTATAATTCCCAGGTTGATTTTATCGGATGGAGCCGTTTTGCCCTTACTCCAAACGGCGGATGGGATGATGTAAGGAACCGCCATAGCTGACAGCGTTGCTTTTTTCACGAAGGTTCTCCGGTCGCAGCCGGATGTATTGTTGATATTTTTCATAGCATATTGAATTACTTATTGAATGGTATTCATCGATCTTTCAGAAGACCCATGACGTTTTGGTCATTTTTGTACTGGTCCCACCAGGATTCATAAATATGACTTTCCTGTGCTCCGCCCCGGTGAAGGATGAGCCGGTAACGGAGTTCCAGTGGTTGTCCTTTTTTCAGGGCAAACCGGGTCCCCGGGGAGGGAAAAGTCGGTTGGACCCAGGCCAGATCGGGATACTCCACCCAATGGCCGGGATACTGGGGATTGTCCGGATGCTGGAGAACGGTCATCCCGCTTTCGGACGAAGCCCCGTCAAAAGTACCGAAAAAATCCGACCAGGCTCTCCGCATCGGGGAAGATGGTTCGTCCGTGTGGTAGGTGATTTTCTGATTGTCCGGCGTCTGCATCCGAAGATTGAGACCGCCGTAACTGTTGGTTTCCCGGGTAGCGATGGTCACACTATCGACCAGTGCTGTAAATCGCAGCGCGAGATCGATGATGCGTTCATGGTCTGTGGCCGAATATACGCGGATGATCGCCATTTCGCGGACGATGGCCTCGTCGTCTTCCCACATCCATTGATTTTCGGCGGATATCTGGGCAAAATCAGGGCCATTTACCAAATCGATCTCGCCGGTCGGCCGGGCAAATACCTCCTGGAGAGCATAAATATCCCCCAACCGACTTCCGTAGTAAACTTCGGGCCAGGCCCAGAATATACCCCGATGGTGTGGATGGGCGCCATCAGGCCAGTCACGGGTCAACATTTCGCCTTGCAATCCGTAAACCGGATGGATGTAATCGCTCCGGGGAACCGCGTAAATGCTCGTGGTTACGAAAGTATCCCGTTGCCGCCGGGTATAATTTTCGGCTTTGGCGCTTTCCAACACCACCACATCCTCTTCGTGGACGGTCTGGTAATTGTATTGGAGGACTACGTCTTCGCCTTCCCTGATGACGTATTGCCCGGTGGTGGGGTCAGGTTCTGCTGTCATGGCATCAGACGAGGTTTTATCTGTCTGACAACTGATAAAAACGACAGCTATAAGTATACATTTTATAAATCTAAAGTACATTTTATAATATTAGATTTTCAAAATCTGGAAAATGGGTGTTCATTTTTACACGGCATCTCAATTTAGGGTTTTGTTCTGAATTACCATCCGGGGTTTTGTTCCAATTGGGGATTTAAATTCAATTCAACCGTGGATAGCGGGCTCAGATAATCCCTGTCCAACCTGAATCCAAATCCATTGGGAATCTGGTCTTTCAAAGGGTCAAAATAACCATTAGTCAGATTAAATTCTTGCGGAGATAGGTCAGGATAATCCACGCTGTTGAATTTACCTCCCAGGGGTCTTTGGTTGACGATCAATTCATCCGCAGCAGCCCATCTTGCAATATCATCCCATCTAAGCCCTTCGCCTATAAATTCGATCCGCCGTTCCCGTCTTATTTCATTTATGACTGACGGTAGAGACTGATCTTTAATTTTCCTCAATACCAAATGTAAAAAAGATGTCTGGGGGAGGATATAATTATTATATTGCAGCACAAATTTGATAGAATAAAGTGGAAGCCGATCTCGATTATCAATCGACCGAAACCCGAAAGATATACGACCTGCGTACAACCCACGTGCCAGGAGCTCTTTTATTGGGCCATTATAAATATCAGGAAGCCGGAGAGTTCCTGGAACGGCACCAGCATCCCGGAATGTTTGAAATCTGCTACCTGGAAAAGGGAAAGCAGATTTATGAGATAGAATCCACTGAATATACGCTCAAGGGCGGAGATATTTTACTGACCAGACCCAATCAGGTGCACGGGACGAGCAATTACCCCGAATCCATCGGCAACCTGTATTGGCTCATATTGAAATCGCCCGACGAGCACCATCCTCTGCTTGGTCTCCAAGATGAAAAAAGTCTCATTCTATATACGGAATTACTGAATACTCCAAATGTCCGTTTCCCCGGAAATCAGCGGATCCAACAATATTTTCGAAAACTGGAAAATCAATGCCGGCAGCCTTCACCATCGCTCCATAGCCTGCACATTATGAATCTTATCTTGAGTATTTTACTCGAAGTGGTGGAACTTTCCAAAGCCAAAAAGGACCAGAAATTGCCACCGGACATCGACCGGGTGATGGGGTATATCCAGGAAAATATCGACGAACCCCTCACGATAGACGAACTCAGCGAGATCACCGGGCTATCCCAGTCGCGGTTCAAGCACAAATTCAGACGACACATAGGGAGTAGTCCGATCGACTATATCAACGGTCAGAAGGTCGAAAAAGCCAAAGGAATGATCCTCCAGGCCGAGTCGATGAAGGAGATTGGGTACCAGTTGGGGTATTCCTCCCCGGCCTACTTTTCTCATGTGTTTAAGAAATATACGAGAATGACGCCGATGGAATACCGGAGGAAATCGCAGCAATTTTAAATTTTTGCTGGTTGCCTCAGGA
>CALEIL010000461.1 GCA_937876435.1 uncultured Bacteroidota bacterium | reverse complement strand
GTCTCGCGTCAAGCACGATCTTTGTCGGTGATTCTACCGTCAGAAGAAACTCAATTCCATCCATCTCGAATGAATGTTTCTGAGCCGGCTACCCAAAGCTACCATCTGCCAGAACAAATTAGAATGCGGAAGAGGTAATTCCCGTGCTCGGTCTCCCTTAAGTCTATAATAACTCTTGCTGTGCCACATGGCGTAATAATAATCCCACAGATCAATAGGATGAAAACCGGTTCTATATTCCGGACGGAGGTATGGATCATTCATAAAACAGACGTTTCCGTGCGAATCCCTGGTGGTACGGGTGAATTGCAGGTTCAGCGAGAGTTCCAGTTTTGCTATGATTATCGAATCCAAATTCTCGATATGCCGGGCTATCCGATCCAGCAATCCATACTGCTCATCGCGCTGGTGAAAAAAAAGAAAAGGGAGATCTTCCGGGATCGAATCACAGATACCCGCAGGGATAATATGGGCAAAACTCAGCATACTGAAATCAAGGTCTTAACGTGTTAGGTTGAAAAATATATAGAATTTTTCTAAAAAAGAAGGTCTTTTAGAACTATCTGCCTGTGTATTGGTGTTTGTCATAATGCGTATAATGATTTTAACGTTAGATTGTTTGTAGTGTTATAATATTCATTCCGTTGTAAGGTCGTATCTTGCATTGGAGTCTGGATTATAAGATTTAGTTCTAGTTTTTGCACTGCAAGTTTTAAGACCATGATGTGTTTTCAACTAACCTAAAATTCCTGCTCTTCGTGAGTGGGAATTTTTTTTTCTTATGCATTGAATAGTCTGGAACTGTATGTGTAAGGATTTTGGTTGAAACGTGTATAACCTATAATTAAGATCATTATTATGAGAACTATACCTGGGACGTTTTGGATTGGCCGATAAGATGTGCAATAAAAAATGGTGAATATCGAGGAGAAAAACGCAGGCATAGCCGGGGTTCTGTCGAGTATTTTCGACGAAGAGAGTCGCCATTTTTTTGTGCAGAAATCGGCCAAATTCAAGCGTACCGGGTATAATATAGATATTGACCAAAAGGTGTTGGACGAAGTAATAGAAAGATCTGGATTAATGACAAAAAGAGCTGCGGTCAATGAGGCGTTGAAGGAGTATTTACGTTTATTGAAGTTGAAGGAATTAGCCATCCTTCAGGGGCAAATCCAATGGGAAGGAGATTTGAATAAAATTCGTTCAATTTAAACTAACGGAGTGTCTGTGTTAATTGATACATCTGTGTGGGTTTCCTTTTTCAACGGACATCGGAAAAATGCAAGATCTCAATGTATCCGATGAAGTGTACATCTGTCCTACAATAATTCAGGAGATTTTACAAGGAATAAAATCAGATAATCAATACGAAATTGTAAAGAATTCTTTGGAAGGAGTTAGACGTTTGGTTTTGGATCCTTATGTCGTGGCCGTGGATGCTGCTGAATTGTATAGGAGTTTAAGAAGGGAAGGAACTACAATACGAAAAAGTAATGATTGTCTGATTGCTTATTATGGAATACATTTCCAAATACCAGGTTGGCATCAGGATAGAGACTTCGATCATATCGCTGAGTATTCTCCGTTAAAAATTTTCCGGCAGAGTTGAGTCATGCCGGCCAATAGCTGAAAGCAGCTATTAGCCGTTTGCCTTTATCCATTGGCTCACCACAGCCAATACATAGTCAACAGCCAAAATGACCAATTGCTTCGTAAACTTATGATGCTTAGCATCCGTTGTTTTATTTCATATATTTGGGCACAATTTCACTCACAAATGTGTCCTATGGAAAAAATCACAGAACAAAGTTCAGTACACCAGGATCTGGAAAAAAAATCAGTCGCGGAGCTTCTCCGGATATTAAACCAGGAGGATCAATCCGTTCCAATAGCTATCAGCAAAGTTTTGGGTCAGATCGAACCATTGATTACCCACCTCATTGGAAAAATGAAAGAAGGCGGGCGGTTGTTTTACATCGGTGCCGGCACCTCGGGACGTCTCGGGATCCTCGATGCTTCTGAATGCCCCCCGACTTATGGCGTGCCTCACGATATGGTGATCGGATTGATCGCCGGAGGTGATGAAGCGATCCGGTTTTCGGTAGAACACGCCGAGGACGATGAAGAACAAGCCTGGCAGGATTTGTCCGAATATCATATCTCTCCCCTGGATACCGTGGTGGGGATCGCAGCAAGCGGTACGACTCCCTACGTCGTTCACGGACTGAGAATGTGCCGCGAACAAGGGATCACTACCGGATGTATCACCAATAATCCCGGATCTCCATTAGCCAGGCATAGCGACTATCCGATCGAAGTCATCGTCGGCCCTGAGGTGGTCACGGGGAGTACCAGAATGAAATCGGGTACTTCCCAGAAACTGGTTCTCAATATGATCAGTACCAGCGTCATGATTGGTCTGGGGCGGGTAAAAGGCAATAAAATGGTGGATATGCAACTGTCCAATAATAAATTAATGGACAGGGGCTGCAGAATGGTTCAGAATGAACTTGGAATTTCCTATGAAAGGGCCAGGGATTTGCTGGAGGAGCACGGAGGTGTGAGACAGGCGATAGAAGCGGTAAGGAGGTGAACGAGTTTGGGTTTGGATTTGAGTTTGTGTGTGAGTTTGGGTTTGTGTGTGAGTGTGGGTTTGTTTGATACGCTTTTCAATGACTTACGAGATTTTGGAGTCCTCCGCTCTCTTCTCTCATTCTCGCTCTGCATTCCGGAAGGGGGGCATCTAAAGTTTAACTCCCGATAGAAGGAAGGGTTACCGGGATTTCTCTCGATAGTTTGATCCGCTTTCGTTGGTTGACGAGATAAATGAGCGTGGTATAGGAGTGCGGGGATCGATCCATGTCCATACCCGGGCGGGCACAGCGGGCAAGCTGGAGAGCTTCGTCGTAAATGGGGTTAGGTCTTGTCGAAGAGGTAGAATTGTCGTGCCAGGAAAATACCATAGGAAGAAAGATTCTTCGATTTCTGTCCTCATTCTCGCTCTGTCTGTTAAAATGAAGGAGGATCAGGGGAATCGGTACCCCGGTATAAATTTATTGGGTTAATTCCTGCATTCATTCGTTCAATCCAATCCTAAAATACTATATTTGATTTCAGAGTAATATAAAGGGATCTATGCCATATAGAATTTTACACATTATCATTTTTTCTGTGTTCTTGACTTTGGGTACTGTACAGGCTCAGAACATCCATTTTTCGAGGTATGATTTTCAACCTTTGTTGCTCAATCCAGCCAACAGCGGATCGTACCTGGGTTCCTATCGTGTCACCGCGATTTACCGCGACCAATGGGCGAATCTGCTACCCAATCGTTTTTCCACCCCGGCTATCTCGATCGATGCACCGTTGGGGATTGCATTCCGGGATCAGGACTGGATTGGTATCGGGGTCAGTTTTTTCCAGGATAAAGCAGGCGCCGGTAAACTGACCACTACGGGGTTTAGTGGTTATCTTTCCTACCACCTGGCGCTGGATAAAAATCAAAAAAGTGTGCTCACTCTGGGATTGAATGGTGGCTCCAAAAACCGGAAGCTGGGCAATATCAACGATTTTATATTTGAAGATCAGAGTTCGGGAATTGGGAACCTGTCGCTCGAAGGAAGTGGTGGTACGGTGTTCGGAGCCGGGATGCTGTTGACCACGGCGATCAATGAAACCGACGATTTGCGGATCGGATTTTCTGCTCAGAATCTTCTTCCCATCAAGTACCAGCTAACCAATTCGAGCAACGAAAAAGAAATAGCGGAATACAATATTCATGCGGAAGCGAGCTTTTTATTGACAAACGAACTCACACTGGAACCAGCCATCGTGTACCAATTAAAGGAAAGCCAGAATCTGGGATACGGGCAGGCCAAATTTGGCTACACCATCGATCGGGAAAAGGAACTGAGGTTGGTGGCAGGTCTGGGGTATCGGCTGGGCCGCGCGGTGCAGGTGCTGGCTGGAGTGGATTATAAAAGCTGGCGGGTAGGGATCGGATACGACCTCAATACCAATCCGCTCGTACCGGCTCAGGCATTTGAAATTGGGTTATCATACATAGGCAAGATTTATAAGAGGCCGAAAGTGAAGGAAGTTATTTTGTGTCCCCCATTTTAACAGGATTATACATGATATACATACGATTTGGATTTCTCTTTTTGTTTCTAAGTACTACGCTTTGGCTCGGAGCTCAGCCTCTGAAAGAAATACCATTGAGGTTTAAACTGGAAGCCGCGGATTCGGCGTACTACAAAAATGATTACTACAATGCCCTGGAATGGTATAACGAAGTGTACCGCGAGGACCGGCAAAATATATACCTCAACCGCCTGGCAGAGCTGTACTTTATCGTCCGGGATTACAAAAGGGCGGAGCGATGGCTGAGTCGACTGATCGAACGCGATAAAGCGAATGAATATCCCAAAGCACGATTGTACTATGCGCAGGCTCTGAAAATGAATGGGAAATACGATCTGTCGGCTATCCAGCTTCAGGACATCATAAAGGGTTCGTACTCGGATTCCATCCGTCATGTAGCCCAGGTGGAAATGAAGGGTATTACGATGGCAGAAACCCTGGTAAGACCAGCCAATATCGCGGTCAACAACGTAGGGACCCGGGTGAATACGCGCAATTCGGAAGGGAGCCCCATTCCCATTGCTGGTGGAGACCTTTATTTTATCTCTTTTGGTGAAAATAAGATCATCGTTCCCTCCGACGAAGAAATCCAATCCCAGGCCCGCATTTTCAACGCCAAGATGAACAACAAGGGAGAATTTACCCGGAAGGCCGCTGCACTGGATGATATCAAGGTGGGACAGGCAGGGCATATAGGCAATGTATTTGTGGCTCCTGATGGCCGGTCTTTATATTTCACGTATTTCCTCCTGGATGGAAATAAACTGGACAAAAGCGAGGTGTATTATTCCACCTCCAGCGGGAGAGGCTGGTCGAGTCCCAAAAGGGTAGAGGGATTGCCTACGCTCGGAATTGTGAAAAACCCATCGACAGGTACTCTGCTCGGTCAGAAAGTTTTGTTTTTTGCGTACGACGGTACCGGCGAAGGAGGCTTTGATCTCTTTTATGCGCCGCTGGTCAGTGATACTCAGGTAGGGAGCGTAGTACCTCTGGGCAACGGGATCAACACACCGGGCGATGAGATTGCTCCGATATTTTCCAGTAATACGCTGTATTTCAGTACCAACGGGCACCCGTCCGTAGGTGGATTCGATATTTACAGCGCGTTGTGGACTGGCGAGACCTGGACCCGTATCGAGAATATGGGTAAAGGAATCAACTCCACCCTGGATGAAACGTTTTATTTCCCTTCGGGTGATCAGATCAATGGTTATCTGGTATCCAACAGGGAAGGAACCAGATCGGTGTTGAGTTCCACCTGCTGCGACGATATATTTCAACTACAGGACAAGACCATCATCATCCGGTTGCTGGCTACGGTGCTGGAAGGAGAAGACCCCCTCAACGGAGCCAGTATAGCTGTTTTTCCGGTTGAACAGGGGGAATGGGGTTCACCCGATATCCAATACAATGAGAAAGGCAATGATTTTACGTTTGCGATCGACGCGGATAAAGCCTACCAGGTATTGGTCAGTAAGGAAGGATATACTTCTGATACCGTTGCCTTTAACACGGTCGGTGTAGTAGAATCCAAAGATTTCAGGGGAACTTTCCGCCTGCAGAAATTACCGGAAGAGGAAGAAGAAACCATCGCGCTCAATGAACCGATCAGACTCAATAATATATACTATGATTTTGATGACGACAAGATCAAAATCGAAGCGGAGGAAGATCTGGATTATTTGTACAATTTATTGACCGAGTATCCCAATATGGTCATCGAATTGTCGTCGCATACCGATAGCCGGGGCTCGGATTCGTACAATCTCGACCTATCTCAGCGAAGGGCCAATTCGGCCCGGAATTACCTGGAAGAAAGGGGTATTGCATCCGGTCGGGTAGAAGCGGTGGGATACGGGGAAACCCGGATACTCAATCATTGCACCAACGGTGTCAATTGTTCGGAGGAAGAACATCAGTTGAACAGACGTACCGAATTCAGGATCATTGAAGGTCCTACCACCGTACCGGTCCGACGGGAAACCCGCAAGGTAAGAGACCGGTCGCAGGATGATAACAACGACCAATCAGCGCTGTATCCGGTGATTGAATTTAGCCAGGACGAGTACGACCTCGGTTCAGTAAAGAAACCCGCGATCAAATCGGGCCAGATCGAATTTATCAATACAGGGAATGCCCCGTTGGAAATTGAGGTGGCCAGCGGATGTGATTGTACGACCCTGGATTGGCCCAGAGGACCCGTGGCTCCGGGTAGTAAGGGGATCATCCAGGTTCAGTATGACAGTTCCAAAAGAGATACCGGTCTCCAGGAGGTGACGGTCGATATTCTGTCCAATACCAGGGAAGCGGTCACTTCTACTATTTTTAAAATCATGGTGGAATAAGGTCCCATTGAAGGATTAAGTTTGTACATCTTTTGCTTCCGGTACCCTGATTAACTCCTCCTTATTTCCCCGGGAACCGGCTCTTGAACCTTATTACGATTTATTCAGAATTATTTGCGATTTGTACCGTATAGTGATACCTTTGCGGCACGAAAATGTACGGACCGGGGCTATTTAGAATAAGTATAAACTGAATGCAAGCCAGGAATGGATTCGTCGAATATTTTAAAGCAATTTATATTTGCGGTAGCTTTTAATGACATCAAATGAATATGAAGAAATCTTTGCTTCTTCCCGGGAGATTTGCAGTCAGTTTCATGACATTTCTCATCTTCCTGACTTCAGTTCAGGTCGGTTTTAGCCAAAATGAAGGTGGTAATAATATGGTGACGATCGGGATATTGCTGATCCTGGCCGTCCTGGCGATCGGTGTAATAGTTATTGCCAGTAGCAATGCGGTACACGCCATCGCGGTGGCTAAAAATCCCAAACACCACACCGTCGTGGAAATTGAGAATGGAGAACTTCAAAGCGTGCCCCACTTTAAGATTAAAAGAGGAATGGATATAATTCTCAAAGGGGAATCAGATAGTCATGTTGAAGATTTACACACCAGCCGATATGCTATTCAGCCGATCAATTTCAACAATATATTGCCCATCCCAAAAATCGTGGTGGAAGACGGAACAGACGTTCTGGCCGGCGATCCGCTTTTCTTCGATAAAAAGCATCCCGACATATTTTTTGTAGCACCCGTGAGCGGGGAGATGACCGGAATAGTCCGGGGCCCCAAACGCGCGATCCACCAGGTGGTGATATTGGCGGACAGGGAGATCAAATACAAAAAACTCAACAGTCCCGATCTCGAAACGGCTGATCGTGCTACGCTCAGGGACTTCCTGAAAAAGAATGGAGGCTGGCCATTGTTCAAACAAAGACCTTTTAATATAATACCAGACAGTGATGGAGATCCACGGGATATTTTTATTTCGGGCTTCGATTCTTCACCCCTGGCCGGAGATATGCAAATTAAGATAGATGGGCGTTATGATGCGATGCAAAAAGGGATTGATGTCCTTCAAAAACTGACGGATGGAAAGGTCTATCTTGGTTTGGACGGACGACAGAATGTCGCTTTGCCTCATCAAATGACTACTCTGACCGGTGTTGAAAAGAACTATTTCAGCGGTCCGCATCCTTGCGGAAATGTCGGAATCCAGATTTCCAGCGTCGCACCCATCAAAAAGGATGACGTGGTGTGGACGATCGGTGTGCAGGAATTGATTACCCTGGGAAATATGTTTTTGCTGGACCGGTATGATGCCCAGCGTGTCATTAATGTGGCAGGTAACGGTGCCACCGAACCTCATTACATCCGCACGTATGCAGGGGCCGATTTAAGTGAAGTGGATGCGGACTCGTTCAATGATCCGTCTATACGGGTGATTTCAGGTAGTGTTCTCCACGGTAATAAGAAAGATGACAATCCCTTTTTGGATTTTTATTCAAACCAGGTGACCATCATTCCGGAAGGTGATCAATACGAAATGTTTGGCTGGTTGATACCTCAGACGATGCGCCCCAGTGCGTCACCTTCCTATCCGACTACTTTGTTCAAAGACATAAAGTACAACGTGGATACCAATATGCATGGTGAAAAGAGAGCTTTCGTCATGACCGGACAGTACGAAGATGTACTGCCGATGGATACCTATCCGCAACTGCTTTTCAAGGCAATCCTGACTCAGAATATTGACCGGATGGAAGGTCTTGGTATTTATGAACTGGTGGAAGAAGACGTAGCTCTTTGTGAATTTGTGTGTACATCCAAACAGCCAATACAGAAAATACTTCGCGAAGGATTGGATTACATGCTGTTGGAAGCTTAACAGAATACTGGTCAATTAAAGTTAATCGAACGTAATAACAAAGCATGAGCAAACTGCTGAAATTTATTAAAGAACATGAACCCGAAAAAGGCACGTTCGTCCATACCTTGTACGATGGGTTTTTTACCTTCTTATATACCCCCAATGATACCACTACTCCAACGGGAGTACACATCCGGGACCGAATAGATCTCAAAAGGACGATGGTTATTGTGGTGTTGGCGCTACAACTTTGTTATCTGTTTGGAACGTATAACATCGGGCATCAGCATTTTATAGCGCTCGGTATGCATACCGGATTTATGGAAGGTTTTCACCTGAAACTGGCATATGGACTGACCAAAATGCTTCCTTTGTTTATCTGGACTCACGTGGTGGGTCTGGGGATCGAATTTTATTTTGCCTGGAGAAAAGGTCACGCCATCGAGGAAGGTTTTCTGGTTTCAGGTGCATTGATACCTCTGATCATGCCACCGGACCTGCCGATCTGGATTTTGTGCCTGGCTGTGGCTTTCGCTGTTTTTATGGGTAAAGAAGCCTTTGGAGGTACCGGTAAAAACATTTGGAATGTCGCGCTATTGGCGAGGGCATTCGTATTTTTCGCGTATCCTACGACCATTTCCGGAGACCAGATCTGGATAGCCGGTTTTGAACAAATACTACCTGGAATGCAGGTGGATTATGGCTGGTGGCAAACTTCTTTTTTCAATACCTTGTTTGGCTGGTTTGGATGGGCCCAATTTGATGCGGGAGCTACTATTGTGGACGGCTTCACGGGAGCCACTCCGATGGCACTGGCCTTTGAAGGAGGCTGGGATCGGGTGACGGAAGTGTATTCTTCCAGTCAGATGTTTTGGGGAACCATACCCGGATCTATCGGAGAAACCTCCAAACCTTTGATCATTTTAGGAGCTTTGGTGTTGTTAATTACCAAAATAGGGAGCTGGCGGATCATGCTCAGTGGATTAGTGGGAGCTGTCATCATGTCCATGTTGTTTAACCTGTGGGGTGCCACTCCATTTATGACGGTTCCATGGCAAGAGCAGTTTGTGATGGGTAGTTTTTGGTTTGCCATC
>CALEIL010000460.1 GCA_937876435.1 uncultured Bacteroidota bacterium | reverse complement strand
CGAAAGATTCTTAAATCTTTATCCTGACAGAGTACTAGTGCACCAATTTAAATCCAACGGAAATTAGGACACAACAGGGCTTTCCTGGATAATAATGGCACCTCAAAACGTCGTATCCCCTAAAGGAATATGTTAATTTTTTGAATTTTTTAAAAAAATGTACTTAAACGTCGAATCCCTTACACCCAACCCACCAAGCCAATCAAAATCCCTAAACCATCTACACCCCCTAAACAAATCGTTAATTGTCGGTTAAATTTATTATTTTGTAGACTTGCTATTAATATCAGGGTATTCCCATGCCCCTTAGATGTATCAGAATGCTTCTATATCATACGCAGAAGATAAGTGCACCAAATGCTAAAATATTGTATCCATCTTTCTCACTGTTGTCAACCAACACGTGTTTGTTGTAACTTAGTGCTTTTACTCTGTACTGCGTATTTTTTAAATGCCCAAACCAACTCAAACGTCTTTGAAAAATTTTCAACGGAAGATGGACTCCCCAGTAATTCAATCCTGGATATTGCGCAAGACCACGAGGGATACATCTGGCTAGCCACAGAAGATGGACTGGTGCGATACGATGGATATACATTCCTGACGTACAGCAATATCCCTGAAGATTCCACTTCTTTGTCACAAAATCGAGTCGAAAAACTTTTCGTAGATTTCAAAGGAGATGTATGGATAGGCTCCAAATCCGGGCTCGACCGATACAATCCGGTCTGTGACTGCTTTTTCAGATACTCCGCTCACTCGACGGCTCCCGCGAATCAACAAGCAGGACAAATTAATGCCTTCGTGGAAGATCAGGACAAAAACCTTTGGATCGGTACTCAAAATGGTGGGTTGTTCCGATATGAACGGGAAAGCGATCGTTTTACCAGGACCTTAGATGATCCCAATAATCCGGATAACCTTTTGAAGGACGAAGTTCGGGTATTGATGGTGGACCGAAAAAATCAACTCTGGATAGGTACGGGGGAGACGTTTGATGCCAATAAGACCGGTGGCGGGCTCGTCCGTCTTGATATCAACTCGGGTAAAACTACACGTTGGGTTCATGATCCCGCAAATCCCAACAGCCTGATCGACAATCGCGTGAGTGCGCTGTTGGAAGATCAGGTGGGAAAAGTGTGGGTAGGAACGTGCCAGAGTGGCCTGCAGTATTACAACTCCCAAAAGGATGAATTTGTCCGTATGATGTCCGATCCTGACCAGCCAAATCGTTTGCATGCCCCTCAGGGGAAAATGGGTTTATGGTCCTCTTGCCCGCATGTCCGGTTTATCCATCAAAGCCCCGACGGTGAATTTTGGGTGGGGACGTATAATGGAGGCATCCATCATTTTGATCCCGTGACAAAAAAGCTAACAGCCTACAGACATCACCCGGACAATGACGAAAGTATCGGCTCCAATCAGGTTTGGTCTTTTCTCCAAGACCGACAAGGCCGTATATGGATTGGAAATCTACCGGGTGGTCTTCATAAAATGGATCCCTCGTTGCACAAGTTTAACGTATTTACAAATAACCCGGAGGATACAGCTAGTTTGTCCCTTAACTATGTCATGGGCGTGTATGAAGCTCCGGATACGCCCGGAAGAATCTGGCTGGGAACTCGTGGCGGTGGGCTCAACTCCCTGAATTCGGAGACGGGTCGGTTTCAGGTAATGCGTCATGACACTCATAATAAGACCAGCATCAGCAGCGATATTGTATGGACCACCTACCAGGATCGCAAAAGGACATTTTGGATAGGTACCGAGACTGGGCTAGATACCCTAAATCGCCAAACCGGCCAATTTCATGCCTACAAAATTCTGGAAAATAACATGTATACCACCATCTCATACCCGATCATTCGCATCCACGAAGATCGGGAAGGCAGGTTGTGGCTGGGAACCTGGAGCAATGGGATTATCCGTCTGAGTAAGGATAAAAAATCAGTCAAGAGATATAGTTTTTCCAACAGCAACCAACAATCATTCTACAACAGCGTTTTCGATATCCACGAAGACTCCAACGGGACCATTTGGTTGGGTGTTTTCCAGGGAGGTTTGTTCCAATACGATGCAAAAAATGACCAGTTCATTCCTCACCTTGAAGCATATGGTGCCACAAGCATCCTTGAGGAAGGCACCGGTGTATTTTGGATAGGCACCACCAGCAATGGATTGCTGCGTTACAATTCCATGACCGGTTCACTGGAGCAGTTTACAACCGATGAGGGACTATCCAGCAACAGCATATACGGCATTCTTGCCGATGAAAACGATATGTACTGGCTATCTACCGGCAACGGAATCGTCCGGTTTGATCCGGCAAGCAGACATTTTACCACGTATGATGATTCCGATGGCCTTTCATTCACGACTTTCAATCACACCAGCGCTTTCAAAAGTTTGGACGGACAGCTCTTTTTTGGAGGGAATGGTGGATTGATCTCCTTCTATCCGGATCAGATAAAAGGGAATCCATACCCTCCGGACGTAGTGTTATCTGGCTTGCTGGTAGCCGGAAAAACATTTGACCTTGAGCCCTACAAAAAGGATCCCTTCGCAGCAGAAACGTTCACTTATCAACAAAATGATTTAACCTTTGAATATGTTGGGCTCCATTTTACTGATCCTTCCAGAAATGCCTACAAATACCGCTTGCATCCCTATGATGAAGATTGGATAGACGCCGGCCATCAGCGAACCGCCCGATATACCAACCTCGACCCCGGAGCATACAATTTTCAGGTGATCGCCAGTAGTAGCGACGGCCTTTGGAATAAAGCAGGAGCCTCTCTACCATTTTATATATCCCCGCCCTGGTGGAACAGATGGTGGGCTTATGCGCTTTTTTTGATACTTCTCCTGGGGATAGGAAACTGGTTTTACCGATTTCAACTCTCGCGCAAGCTCGCCGTGGCCGAAAACAAAAGGCTCTCAGAAATCGACCAGTTGAAAAATAGCCTGTACACCAATATCACCCATGAATTTCGCACTCCCCTGACCGTGATTCTCGGTATGACCGATATCCTCCGGTCCCAGTCCATTGATCAGCAATGGAAGGACGCAGAACAACCCCTGGAAATGATCCAACGCAACAGCAACGGACTCTTGCAACTGGTCAATGAAATGCTTGACTTATCCAAACTTGAAAGCGGCCACATGAACCTGGATCTACTCCAGGGAGATGTGGTTCCTTTGATCAAATACCTCAGCGAAGGTTTTCAATCCCTGGCCCTGGAAAAAATGATAGACCTTAGGCTGATTACAGAAACTGAACATTTGACCATGGACTTTGACGCTGCCAAACTATCCGTGATCGTTTCAAATCTGTTGTCCAACGCTATTAAATTCACACCAGAAAAAGGCAAAATAAGGGTCCACCTCGATCAATTACCCCTTGAGGGCCGTCAATATTTCTCCTTGAACATAAAAGACAACGGCATTGGGATGCGACAAGAAGAAATCCCCCATGTCTTTGATCGTTTCTACCAGGCAGATCATTCTCCCACCCGGCAATCGGAAGGTACAGGGATTGGTCTTGCCCTGACCAAAGAGTTGGTGGAATTGATGCATGGAACGATATCCGTGAAAAGCGAGCCGGGTACGGGTAGCGCGTTCACGGTACGCATTCCCATTACGCATCAAGCACCCATTGTATCCGATCCCCAGGATATGGTAAAAACCGCTCTTCCTGGAATGCCAGTCCCGAACCTGGTTGAAAATGAAAATCATCAGACAGAGGACAGACCAATGGTTCTTATCATTGAAGATAATGGGGATGTAGCCCAATACCTAAGAATGACCTTGAAGGATCAGTATGAATGTCTGCATGCCCTCAACGGTGAATCAGGTTTGGAAATGGCGTATAAAAATATACCGGATATTATTATTTGCGATGTAATGATGCCCGGAATGGATGGCTTTGAGGTTTGTGCCAGACTCAAAACCGATGAGCGGACCGATCATATCCCCATTATTATGTTGACGGCCAAAGTGACCATCGAGAACCGGTTGACCGGGCTTTCCAGGGGTGCTGACGCTTACCTGGCAAAACCTTTTGAAAAAGCAGAGTTGATGATCCGGCTGGAAAAATTGCTGGAACTCCGCCGGAAACTTCAGCAAAAATATGACCATCCCTTGTTGGGCAGTAAACTCAGAGATATATCCGTTCATAGTCCATCTGAGAGTTTTTTACAAAAAGTGGAAGACGTCATCCTTGATCATCTGGAAGAAGAAGATTTCTCTGTGGATCGACTGGCCGGTATTCTTTGCCTGAGTCGCTCGCAGGTTCATCGCAAAATCAAAGCACTCACGGGGCACTCTACCACCATATACATCCGCTTGATTCGCCTGCACAAGGCCAAAGAACTCCTCGCTTCCGGGGACCTCAACGTTTCAGAAGTGGCCTATCGGGTAGGTTTCAAATCGCCCGTTTATTTCTCCCAGGTTTTCAAAAAAACCTTCGGCGAAAGCCCCAGTGAAAACCGTAAATAGCTGATTTTCCCCAAATTACAACAATGTAGCAAGAGATTGCAACAATGACTAAAGCATTGTTGTGGTGGACTGCCTAGTTTTGGTCATGATTTTTATCACACTATTTCATCCTTATACACTCACTTACCTATGCTCAACTGAAAATATTCTAACAATAATAAATTAACCATTAAACTACCAGCAATGAAAACTTATGCAAAAATTATTTTACTGACCGTCCTGGTTGCGCTTTCCTTCAGCGTGCCTGGTTCATCACAACAAGTCGGACCACAGAAAGTGGTGCTACACACCGAACAATTTACCGGTCCAACACACATTTCCAAAGAAGATTTCCCTAAAGGCCACGTCATCAATATGGTTGGCGGATGGGGCGGACTCGCCGTAACGATTAATGAACCTCCCGCCGGTACAGATTACACCCCATTTCTCAAAGGACTGAAAGATGATCTCTGTCAGGTACCGCACTGGGGATATTTGGAAAAAGGGAAGATCAGGATCATCGACAAAGACAATAATACCCTGGTAGTCGGTGCAGGAGAGGTCTTTTATATGCCTCCCGGCCATACCGTCATAGTCGATGAAGATGCGCGAACGATTGAATTTAGTCCGGAAAAAGGATTAACAGCGTTGAATGAGCATGTGTTGAAATTAGTGGCTGAAATGCAAAGTAAAGAGTAGTCCTTTTTTCGATCCATCAACAACCGGCATGCATTGGAACTAGAAAGCGCATGAATTCAATGCGATTTCAGGTACTTGAATCAAGAAATCAATATCCCATGATCTTGAAATCATTTTCTTTCTTTTCTTATGCTCTGATTTTTCTCATCAGTAGCTGTAATATAGATGTCGAACCAGGTACATCTGAGCATATTAGCCGTGTAACCAAGGCGGTAGACGACAATCGTTTGTTGTCAGCAGACGATACCCCGGAGGATTGGTTGTCTTATGGCAGAAACTACCAGGAGGACAGGTTTAGTCCGCTAAACCAAATTAGCTCCTCGAATATTGATAGCTTGGGACTGGCATGGAGCATTAATTTAGGATCGACTCATGGCATAGAGACTACCCCATTGGTCGTAGATGGCATCATGTATATTACAGGCTCCTGGAGTATTGTTTATGCTATAGACGTTCGAAAGGGGAAAATTATTTGGATGTTTGATCCGGAGATACCCCGTGGTTATGGAGAAAAGGGATGTTGTGGCGTTGTAAACAGGGGGGTAGCTATATATAAGGGTATCTTGTTCCTGGGATCATTTGATGGAAGGTTGATGGCTATTGATGCAGCCACGGGTGAAAAAATATGGGAGGTATTGACCGTTGACCAGGAAAAAGCATATACCATAACCGGTGCGCCCAGAGTAGTGGATGGAAAAGTCATCATCGGTAATGGAGGCGCTGAATATGGTGTACGTGGTTATGTAACAGCCTACGATGCCATGTCCGGGCATCTGGTGTGGCGCTTTTATACGGTGCCAGGAAACCCTGCGGAGGGATTTGAATCCAATGCTATGGAAACCGCCGCGAAAACATGGACAGGAGAATGGTGGAAATACGGAGGTGGTGGTACTGCCTGGGATGCAATGGCTTTCGATCCTGAGTTAAATTTGCTTTACATTGGAACCGGGAATGGCTCCCCCTGGAACCGGGAAATCAGAAGCCCGGGTGGTGGAGACAACCTGTACATATCTTCCATCGTTGCGCTCAATCCTGATAATGGGGAGTTGGTATGGTATTACCAGACTACCCCCGGGGATAGTTGGGATTATACTGCCACCCAACATATCATTTTAGCGGATCTGGAATTGAAAGGTATCATGAGAAAGGTGCTGGTGCAGGCTCCAAAAAACGGATTCTTTTATGTGATCGACAGAACAAGTGGAGAACTTTTATCTGCTCAACCATTTGTTTATACGAATTGGGCGAAAGAAATAGATCATAAAACGGGGCGGCCAATTGAAACACCATTTAGCAGATATAAAAATGTAAATGCTCAGATCGCTCCTCATGCCATAGGTGCCCACAATTGGCATCCAATGGCTTACAATCCCAAAACCGGATTAGTGTATATTCCAGCACAGGAAAGCTACAATCTGTTTGGGCAAGTCAACACCTGGGAATTTTACGATGATGGAAGGTCATGGAATACTGGAACAATGTATAACCCAGACCATATCGTTCATAGAGATTCCCTGGCAGAGCAATGGTATGGAAAGCTAATAGCGTGGGATCCGATCCAACAAAAAGAAGTATGGAGCATAAAGCAAAAATCATTTTGGAACGCTGGAGTATTAGCCACGGAAGAGTTGGTATTCCAGGGTACCGGGGAAGGTGATTTTAAAATTTATGATGCCGAAACCGGAAAAATGTTGTGGGACTTCCCACTTCAGACTGGCATAGTGGCTCCTCCTATTACCTACCTGGTGGATGATATCCAGTATGTTACCCTGGTGGCCGGTTGGGGTGGCGGCATGGGTATATGGATGAAATACACCGAACAAATTAACCCGGGTGGAATTTACACTTTTGCGATTGGAGGAAAAGAAGCGCCTCCTCAATTTCCGGTTCAACCGAGAAAAGAAATGATTAATCTCGCTTTTGATGCCACCCAGGAAGAAATCAGTCATGGAAAGAAATTGTACAACAGGTACTGTGGCAAATGCCATGGTGGAGGGGCCATTCCAAATTTAAGTTTTTCCTCACCTCAAATATTTGAGTCCTTCGTTCAAATCGTAGGAGATGGCATTTTTCTGGAAAAAGGGATGCCCAATTTTGGAGACCGTCTCACTGATCAGGATATTTTGGATATCAAAAGTTCCATATTATCGGATGCCACAGAATGGAGGGAAGCGCAGCGCATTGATGTCGACTGAACCAGAGAATTGGATCGGTCCAGACCCGGAACGGGCCCAGCGGATTCCTTTCATTCGTAAGTCACCCCTCAACGCAGCATTTACGTCATCCGGTCGATTCCAATGGTGGTGGAAGCTGCGTTGAGAACATCAATATGGATACCTGGAACTCTCATCTCGCGCGATATACGTTTCATTTTCAGATTGTATACGTGTGCCGATAGGTACACATCTTGGGTAGAAATCTGGTTTCATTGTTGATTCCGTGCCGTGAGGTACGATGTCTGAAAGAATGGGATGTATATGGCAGATTATCTGCGTATTGCGAATGGGGATATGGTAGCCTGTCGGCGGGATGTATGGAAGTTCTTTTGACGTAGGTATCCATAGAAACCGACCCATACAGTATTAAGGAGTCGCGGTAGCGAGCCGGGGAATGCTTCTCGGTCAGAGAATAGATAGGGAGGTATTTCACATAAAAAATATCACCCAAAACGCCAGATGTCCCAGATGACTTCTCAATCGTCCGAGGGCAATGGTGATTTGATTTTCCACCGTTTTTTCTGAGATATTGAGTCGATCGGCGATTTCACGGTTGGATAGATGTTCGAACCGGCTCAGTCTGAATATCTCCTGGCATCGGGGCGGCAGACGGACCGTAAAATCACTGATCACCTTTCTCAGTTCCTTAATTTCCAATTCCCGGCTGACCGTGATTTGAAGATCGTATTTTCTTTCTTTCCAGCCTTCAAAAGCCAACGATCTCAACTTCCCTTTCCGGATTTCATTGGCCACTTTATACTTTACGGCAGCACGGAGGTACGATCTTGTATTGGAAATAGTCCATTTTTCCCTATTTTCCCAAAACCAAACGAAGACCTCCTGTATAACATCCATGCACATGTCTCTGTCCCGGGTTACCGAAAAAGCAGTTCGGTAGAGATCTTCCCAGTGCCGGTGAAATAGCGTGGTAAATGCATTCCGGTCACCAGAAGCAATGAGTTTCAACAGGGCTTCATCATCATATTTTTCGCACTGATTATTCACATCTTATAGGAATTAACAAATCAGTCTAAAATTAGTAAAAATTTTTTAACTTCAATTTATTTTCCAGGAATATCGCATTCCAGGACCATCGGAAGTCCTTCCTGAGTCTTATATGGACATCGTCAATGGATTGGAAATCAATCGATGGGGTAGTACGGCAGCTCCCCAATTAAAATTAAATTTTCAGGAATGAAAATATTGATCATATCGATCGGAACCAGGGGAGATGTGGAACCGTTTCTCGCTGTAGGGAAAATATTGCAGGATGAAGGCCACGATGTCTATTGTGCTGTGCCGGAACAGTATGGCCAACACGTCCTGGATTCCAATCTCGGATTTCTCAGTCTGGGTCCGGAGTTTATGGAAATCGTTCATGATCCGGATGGAAGACGCGTGCTCGAAGGAGGAGGTTCCTGGATTAGCCGGGGTTTCTCGCTGGTGAGACACGTCCAGAAACACAGAAAGAACCACGAAAACCTTCTCCGCCTTCAGTGTGAATATGCCGACAGGATACAACCGGACCGGATTCTCTTCAGCGGACTGGCCTATTGTCCGTATATATGGGAATTTCAACACAAGTATAAATCGATCTTACTGCTACCTGTTCCGAACATTTTGTATCCTTCAGAGCAGTATTCACACATCATTTTCAACTCTGATTGGGGTCCCACCCTCAATAAATTTTCGTATTCGATCAATAATTATATCCTGGCCATGGAAATCAACAGATCGGCCAAAATACTCAGAGCTCCTATTCCTCATTCGACCAGGTACATCAGCCGGAAACTTCTTTCCCTCAAAACCATATATACCATTTCTCCCAGCCTCTCCCCCCCTGTTCCATTCCCCTGGGCAAAGATATTGGGGTATTATGGCAGAGATAAATCTACCTCCTGGAAACCTCCTGAGGATCTGGTACGATTCATCGAAAAGAATAAAAAACCTTTGTTGATTACTTTTGGCAGTATGGTCAACAGAAATCCTCTGCGATACACCAGAATTATCATCAACACCCTGAAAAAATTTAACATCCCGGCCATTATCAACACAGCAGCAGGAGGACTCGTCAGGATCCATGACACCAATACTGACCTCATCCATTACGAATCGGAAATCCCCTATGATTGGATATTGCCCAAAGTATACGGCATCATTCATCACGGTGGATCAGGCACCCTCCATACGGGATTGAAGCACGGATGTGCTACTCTTGTTATCCCACACCTGTTTGATCAATTTATGTGGAATAGTATCGTATCCAGAAATGGATTGGGACCTAAAGGAATAAAACTATCAAAAATATCAGAAAAAAAGCTGAGCCCAATAATCCTGGATCTCTACCGCAATCCAGCTTACAAAGACAACGCCCTGCGTATATCAGCTCAGATGAAATCGGAAAATCAGAAATCAGAGCTGGTTCGATTTATCATCGAGGAGGACGCTTTAGGAGACCTTCCGGGTCAAACGGGGACCGATTAGTATGCATATGAATACTCTGAAGCCTGGAACGGAAATTTCCCTTCCTTGATTTCCTTCGTCCGGATGTACGATTTCTTATTCTTTTTCTTTTCGATCATCTCGATGAGGATGGGATATCCCTCGGCGTCAAATGGATTTTCAATCGCCTTCTTATTCTTCATCATGCTCGAAAACAACTGCGTGTAGTTGGGCTTGACATCGACCTCGTCGGTCAACCAGATGTGCTGGATGTAATCCTCCGTAGTCGTCACATACTCCGTGCAGTGATAGCCATTTATCGTTCTGGTATTTCCGGTTTTTTTGATCGAATATTCCTCGTCTTCCTGCTGTTTTTCGATCTCATCGGCAGCCATGGAAGAAATCATATCCATAGGCAATGGCATAGACATAGCCACCTTTTGTCCGTCGGTCTCGGAGAAAGTGGCCATGTATTCCTGCTCAAAATCCATGACTATAAACTGTTTCTCCCCTTTTTTCATCTCCTCTATATTCATTTCGTATCCCATGATGGGTGAATCGAGACCGTAAAATGACGTCATATGGGTGATTTTCCCTTTTTCATCTTCCATTTCCATGACGATCGAAAAATCAAAGTCATACCGTTCCGGTAAATCCACCTGATTGATTCCACCGATCATTCCGCTCAACAGGCTCCCCGCTTTTTTCCGGTTCTCGGCTGCTTTCATCTTTTCCTCCTCGGTCATCGGCTCCTCCCCATCCATCGCTTTGACGATAGAATCCGCTACCTGATCGATTTTCTTATCGATCTCTTTTTCTACCTTTTTCTCGACCACTCTTTCTCCCAGTTTATTGAGAGTCCGTCTCAAAATCTGACCCTGACCTTCCGTAGGAATCTGAAAAATAATAAAAAGCAGCAAAACGAGTTTCAGCGTAGATTTCATAGGTACAGTATTACTTGATTCAAAAATGCAAAAAAGCTGTGGCCGGTTTCCGGTTAACTTTGTACTTGACGTAATCTTCCATTGCCCGACCGTTCCAAAAGGACAAACATACTCATTCTTCCACTGGAATCAAATAGTACAACCCCCTTATCCCCGTTTTAATTCCTTAAAAATATAAATTTATTCTCCGATCATGGAATGAGCGGAATAACTGAAATTTTGGTTATCCAGGCTAAATTTCAATCCTCCTGCATCGGCATCCACGTAGATCTTATCCCCGGCATCAAATTCTCCATCGAGAATCAGTAGCGAAAGACCGTTGACCAGTTCCTTCTGGATCACCCGCTTCAACGGTCGCGCTCCAAACTGTGGATCGTAGCCCATATCAGCGATCAGATTCATCGCTTCTTCGGTGATTTCCAGGAACAATCCCTGTTTGTTCAGGTTCTTTCTTACTTTCTGGATTTGCAAACCAGCTATTTTCTTGATTTCTTCCAGAGTCAGAGGCAGGAACATTATCCGCTCATCGATCCTGTTGAGAAACTCCGGTCTCATATTATCCTTCAGCATTTCAAAAACCTCGAGTTTAGTGGTTTCGAGTACCTCACTACGGTGTTCATCACCGATCGCCCTGAGGTCTTCAAAATTTTCAAGGATCAATTCCGATCCCAGGTTGGATGTCATGATAATAATCGTATTCCGGAAATTGGCTTCCCGTCCTTTGTTGTCGGTTAACCGGCCATCATCCAGAACCTGGAGCAATATATTGAACGTATCC
>CALEIL010000459.1 GCA_937876435.1 uncultured Bacteroidota bacterium | reverse complement strand
GACTTGACAATTATGACAGGGCAGATCTTGTCCAGTCTGCAATTGATAAATATAAAGCCGAAGCTCGGTTATTCAGGGCATGGGCCGTGGCAGATAAAGTGTCACTCTATGGTGATTTTCCTTGGGTCGAAAAGGAACTTAATATAGATTCCCCAGAATTGTATGCAGAAAGGACCCCGCGTGAAACGGTCATGAGTAAGGTTCTTGAGGATTTGAACTTTGCTTGTGAACATCTCCCTGATGACTGGGGAGATGGAAATGCTCCTGGCAGATTGAATCGTTGGGCTGCATTATTGATTAAATCTCGTATTTGTTTGTTTGAAGGAACATGGAGAAAGTATCATGGTGGAACTGATTCTGAAGTATGGCTACAGGAAGCAGCTAAAGCGTCAAGGGAGTTAATAGAAAATGGTCCTTATGAATTATATTCTACAGGGAATCCTGATCATGACTATAATGCAATCTTTCAAATGACTGATCTTTCAGGTGTGAAAGAGGTCCTATGGTGGAGAAGGTATGAACCAGGAGTGGTCGTGAATAGCTGGCAGTGGTATCTACGTTTAATACATCCCACCAAAAGTATAGTGGAAGATTACTTGTGTAAAGATGGATTACCAATAACCCTTTCTCCAATGTACAAAGGTGACGCGACATATCGAAATATTTTTGAAAACCGGGATCCTCGTCTAAGGCAGACCGTATTACATCCCGATGATCTGGGATATTATGATTATTCCAATGGTAATATTTCAAAAGTCCCAACATTGGAGAGTAACAATGAATGGGCTAGTTTAACAGGGTATCATCCCATTAAATTTGTTAATGTCAGCCAGATGGTATTACTGCATCAGGGATACTATCCGGCAATAGTATTGAGGTATGCTGAAGCATTATTAAATTTTGCCGAGGCCCAGGCTGAACTTGGTCTAATTACTCAAGCAGATTTGGATATGAGTATCAACCTACTAAGAGATAGGGTGGATATGCCGCATATGGATATTACAAGTATTCCTGTAGATCCACGGTATGTGAATGACGGAGTTTCTCCATTGATCGCAGAAATCCGACGAGAACGAAGGGTTGAATTGTATTCCGAAGGATTTAGGTATGATGATTTAAGACGATGGAAACAAGGTCACAAACTAAATTCCCCCGATTTGGGAATTCGATGGGACCAGGATATGCGAGAGAACATTGACCCCGAGGGGCAACTTAACGTTAGCTTTGAACTTGACGCAGAAACTGGAAACTTATATATTTCTCCTAATAAGGAAAATGATTTAAGCAATCCCGTATTTGAAGAAAAACACTACTTATGGCCTATTCCCGTAAGCGCACGTTCTGAAAATCCTGCCTTAGGTCAAAACCCAGGATGGTAGGGTTACGTAGTGAGTGATCATATTTAATCGAGTAATGTATTTCTCTGCCAATTAAATAAAATGAAATGAATATCAAATTAGGATTTGTTGGGTTGATGTTGGCTTTTTTTAGTGGTCTAACAATTCACGGGCAAAACGCGTCGGAATTTATTAACCCCGATGATCATAAAGTTATTACTACCGACCGGAGTGACGGAAGGTATTTGAGTACCCGAGGATTGGTCCATTACAAAATGAAGAATTTAAAGCCGGAGTTAACCTTTAATGAGCATTTCAGTCAGACAGAATATATGGCATGGCAAACTGCAGTTAGAGTTAAACTGAGTCAATTAATGAATTTTCCATTAAGTGTATCGCAGCCCTCTCCCAAATTATTAAGTCAAATAAAAAGAGAAAAATACACCGTTCAAAAATGGGAAATCTATCCTGAAACCGGGAGTGTTGTGCCCTTCCTAATGTTAGTTCCTCATGAAATATCACCGACAAATCGAGGTTCTGCTGTAATATGTTATCCTGGATCGAATAGGACGAAGGAAAATTTAGCAGGTCAACCTGAGTTGAATCCTCATTATGCTGTGGAAAGACATAGTGAAAATAATATGATGGCTAAATATTATGCAGAACAAGGTATAGTTTCAATTGCTTTGGATAATCCTGGTATTGGAGAAGTCTCCGATCTTGAGGCTTTTGGATTAGGTCCGAATTATGATAGAAATACGCTTTCCAGGTATTTGATTGACATGGGGTGGCATTACCTGGGTCTGTCAGCCTTCAATGGACAAAAGATTTTTGATTGGTTAAAAACTCTGGATTTTATTGACCCGGAACGAATTGCTTTAAGTGGACACTCCCTCGGAACTGAAGCAATAATGGTCCTGGCGGTTCTAAATCCAGATATCAAAGCCGTAGTATTTAATGATTTTTTGACAAATACAGTAAGAAGAGCCACTTCACAAACCAAACCTAATGAGAGAGGATTAAGACCAATCGCGAATTGGTTAGGTCATAGTGTGCCCGGTATGTGGGCTTGGTTTGACTATGCAGATTTACTTGCTAGTTTAGCCCCGACCCCCTTATTAATTACAGAAGGAGGAGTTACCCTTGATCTCAATACTGTTCACAAAGGATACACAATTATGCAGGCTGAAAAGAATTTTGATTTTCGATATTATGAAAAATACAGCGACCCAATTGATCGGAAAAACTACACAAATTTTCCAGAGGGGTTGGATATGGATGAATTTTTTGAATACGCGAATGTGGATGCTCCAAATCACTACTTTAAAGCCAATATTGCAGTTCCCTGGTTATCCAATATTCTCCTGAACGGAGAATAGCAATCATATACTAGAATTATATATGATATTATGATACCAGGGGTTGTACCTTTAATACACAAAAATTAAGTTTATTAGGATCACCAAATTTCGAATCGATTAAGCAGTATGGAAGATTTTAAAGATTGTGAGCATTGAAAGATTTGAATGATACTGCGAATAATATTTGACGAAACTATATTGAGATTACGCGCGTAAGAATGTCTAATGCTATGATATGTATAGATTGAAATTTGAATTTATGTTAATAATGGTTTTGATGGGTTTATTTAATTGTAAGAATTCAGAAGACCTAAACTTTGAGATTGAAACCTTAAAACTGGTCGGCGTTGATCATAAATATGAACGTATAGGAGATAGTATTTTTCTATATGTTCCCCACGAAACAGATGTCACTAATTTAAAAGCAGAACTGTTTTTAAACAATAAAGATTTGACTGTTTATCCCAAAAGTGGTAGTTTTCTAGATTTTTCAGTTCCCCAAACATTTATTTTGGAGGGCACCAATCAAGAGAGAAAAGAAATTCATGTGGTAGTAAAAAGAAGCCCATGGAAACAAATTCTTAAAAACGAAGAAGCACCATTTTTAAGAGTGGACGGTCATCAATTGATTGTTTTTAAAGACAAATTGTGGCTTTTGGGAGGGTGGCTAGGTAAATATGATCACGATAAGGCATCTTTTAAATTGGGCAATAGTCATTGGACATCCCAGGTTTGGTGTACTTCGGATGGTGAAAATTGGGAATCGAAGGGGGATGCACCATGGGCAGGAAGGCATGGCTTTGGCTGTGTTGTATTTGATGACAAGATATGGGTAATCGGAGGTGACCAACATACTGATGTATGGAATTCTGAGGATGGCGTCCACTGGAACAAAGTTTTAGATGAAGTTCCGTGGGGTGAAAGGTATTTTCCATATATAGTTAGTTTTAAAGGTAAAATTTGGGTTATGGGTGGTATTCATATTGACTTTTCCGCTGGGAATGAATTGCGTGAAAAGTATAATGATGTTTGGTCTACGGTGGATGGGATAAACTGGGTTCGGGAGGTTGAATTTGTTAGATGGATGCCTAGGGGCTTGATTAGTGGGAGTGCCATCCTAAATGATGAACTATATCTTTATGGCGGAAGTGTTCTTTATAGCTACGCTTTCAATGATGTTTGGAAAACGGATAATGGTATAGATTGGACAAAGGTTATTTCACATGCACCTTGGTCTCCACGCCAATGGAACTCGATCGCAAACTCTAAAGATAACCTATGGGTTATGGCAGGTGACTACGATGTTAGGAATGATACTATGTTAAATGACGTGTGGTATAGTCCCGATGGAGAATTTTGGACTGAACAAAAAGGGGTTTTTTGGGAACCGCGACACGCTACTCCTGTAATAGAATATAAGAATAAATTATGGTTGATAGGGGGATTAATATCACGTAATGATGGTGGTGTGGCCAATGATGTGTGGGCCATGGACTTAATTGAGTAGAATGGTTTACAATAGGTCTTTTGGAAAGGAAGCCATAGATGATTATGGAAGCCATTGTATAATGATAGAGAATAGAATTATTGATGTATGATTGTATGCAATTATTTTCCCTTGCGAGGTGGGGACCGCCAATGGTCGGAGGTGCGAAGCAGCAATTTTCGGGAAGAACTTTCCATAGCATTTTCGGAAGATGAAGGTGTTTCATGGTCCAAACCAAGGGTCATCGCAAAATCTTATAACGTCCAAAATGAGGATAGTGGAAAAACATGGCTGTCCTACCCGTACTGCATGGAATATAACCCCGGCGAGCTTTGGATCACCACCATGCAGGGAGGACTCCGTATTCGGTTGGCTGAGCAAGATTTTATAGATAAATAAAAATAGGAGATGAGGTTGAAATATCGCGACTGCTGTTCCTTGCTCGTAATCCTGTTTGCTCAGGTATGCGCATCCCAGGCTTGGGGTGCCGATATCTTCGTATCCCACCACTTTAACCTGGATCACGGTACCATCAATAAGGTCGCTGATGATACCCTCCTTATCGTCGCTTTTGGCAATTCCATCACCGCAGAACGGAAGACGGTTGATCAGGTGTTTGCCCAACGGCTGCCACATTTGCTCGCTCAGGAAGAGGTAAATGTGAAAGTGATCAATTCCGGGGTAGGCGGAAGTCATACTGGTCGACAAATCGACCATGATTTGTTTGAAATCAAACATGGAATGGACCGTTTCCAGAATGACGTCATGGACCATCGACCCGACCTGGTTATCATCGGATTTGGGACCAACGATTCTTATATTGATAGCAAAACGCCCAATGGAACTTCCAGAATTCCTCTGGATGCGTACCAGGCCAATTTGGAATATTTTATCACAAATCTTCAGGCACAAGGTTCCGAAATTATCCTTATTGCCCCCAATATCCTGGGAGCGAGGTATGGCGATTTTCAAAATAAACGACTCCTGAAATACGTGAAGGTCGTTCGGAAATTATCCCGGAAACACCGTACCGGACTTGTGGACAACTATAAACTATTTCAAAAATATGCCAAAGCAAAGCAAATCTCGTATGAAGATCTGATGCTGGATGGATGTCATCCCAATGATGTGGGACACCAATTGATAGCGGAGCATCTGACTATTGAAATTTTAAAACAATTTAAAAACGAAAAATGATCAGATAGCGCGAGGTGCAAATCCTCGTCCATCGGAGTAATATTTTTTAATATATTGACATGCAAAACCGACGATACTTTCTGAAACAAATGCCTGCCCTTGCTGCCCTGGCTTGGGGTGGCAGTGCTGTGAACTTGCCCCGTGGTTTGGGAACACCGCAAGCCAGAATCAGGATCGTTGACCGGGAAATTGTATTCGTCAAAACGCCGGAGAACCAGGTGACCAGACCAGTCCCATCAGACTTTGTTTTTAGTAGTTTCCCAACGATTCCGGAGGTGCCTGAAACCATTTCCGTGGAATTCCCGTGGGAAGTGGAAACCACCGCCCGGTTTCCTGAACGTTCACTCCATGGATTGGGAGCACTGAATGAGGGGATCTATGCGGAAGGGAAAAATATATTACAAATTATTCCTGCAACTCCCGGAAAGCCAGACACTCAAAGCGGTTCTCCGCTCTACAAAAACTGGTATCGAATCTCCAATGATCACGGTCGCACCTTTTCCGATTTTCGTATGATCGTTACGCGGGGAAATCCAACGAACGCACCGATCAAAGGAGTGGAAATTGGTCGAAATGGATATACGACTCCCATGACTTCTGTGATCTTTAAAAGCCGCAAAGGTGAAATCATGGTGCCCATTCATCTTCATCCCTGGGATGAACAAAAGAAGGAAATTTACAATCCAGCCGATGCCTATTTATTTGGAGACTCGGGAGTTTTGATTGGCAAATGGACGCCTGATTATCGGGATGTCGAATGGGATTTTGGTGATTGGCTGAGAATAGATCATCGACTATCCACCCGGGGATTGTTCGAACCTTCGGTGGCTGAACTGCCGGATGGAAGATTTGCCATGGTACTGCGCGGATCCAATCTCAGACAGCCCCATTTGCCGGGCTATACCTGGTTGTCGTTCTCGAATGACCAATGCCGATCCTGGTCCCAACCAGTGCCCTTCGCATACACTACCGGAGAAAATTTTTATACCCCTGCAGCATGCTCCACCTTGTTTCGATCCGGGAAAACCAGTCATTTGTATTGGATAGGTAATATAGTCAAAGAAAATTCGAATGGAAACAATCCACGCAACCCCCTGGTGATCGGCCGGGTGGATGAACAAAATTTTGGGTTAATCAAGGACTCTGTAGTGATCATCGATCACCGTCATGAAGGGGCTGAAACGGAAAACGTCGAACTCTCCAATTATAAAATCATGGAACATGCAGAAAAGGATGAAATCGTAATTGCATTGGCGAGGCGGGAAATGGGCAAATGGGCACCTGGCCCTTCCTGGTATCGTATAAAATTAAGCTGATTCGATATGAGAACGATAAACTATCCTTTTTGCCTCATAAAAGCCATATGGTGTAGCATATGCCTGATTGGCCTGTCCACCACAGTCATGAATGCCCAGGCTCCGGCCCCCCTTACTTCACTCCAGTTGAATCCTGGAGAAAACAACCCCCGCAATAGCGAAGGGGATTTTGTGAAATTAAAAGACGGTCGAATACTGTTCGTTTATACTCACTTTGTGGGACATTCGGCCAGTGATTTCGGAAACTCACACCTCGCTGCCCGGTATTCTTCCGACAATGGGAACACCTGGACCGAGGCGGATGAAATCGTCGTGGAGAATGAAGGGACGATGAACGTAATGTCCGTGTCGCTTTTGAGACTGCAAAATGGACAAATTGCCCTGTTCTATGCCCGAAAAAACTCCATTCACGATTGCATACCCTATATGCGGATATCCTCCGATGAAGGCAAATCCTGGAGTGCTCCTATCAGATGCATTACCGATCAGGAAGGATATTTTGTGTTAAATAACGCGCGGGTCATTCAGCTGTCCAATGGCCGTATTCTTATGCCGGTGGCACATCATGTTTCGGAAGACCGTCCTGGTAATCTGGAACACAATTTCAATAATTACGGCGTATTGTACTGTTACTATTCTGATGATAATGGCCAAACCTGGAAGCAGAAGGGCGAAGTAAAGATCCCTGATGGGTTGATGGCGCAGGAGCCCGGACTAGTTGAGATGAAAAATGGGCAGGTCATGATGTACATCCGGACCGATTCAGGAGTTCAGTATGCCTCTATTTCCAAAAACAAAGGGAAAAAATGGTCCATGGCAGTCCCCACCAATATTCCCTCCCCCTTATCTCCTGCTACCATCGCCAGAATTCCCGCCACGGGAGATCTGGTGTTGGTATGGAACAACAACGGGGTGAAAAAAAATAGCTACAGGGGCAAACGAACCCCTCTGAATGTCGCCATTTCCAAAAACGAAGGCCTGACCTGGGAAAACGTAAAAACCCTTCACGATGATCCTGATGGATGGTATTGTTACACCTCAATTCGATTTATCAGCGATGAAGAACTTTTAATGAGCTATTGTGCAGGAAACCGACCGGCAGGAACGGCCTTGTCCATCACCAATGTTACCAAAATAAACACCAACTGGCTGTATGAATAAGCAACTAGTTTTAATGACTTTTCTTTTGGGACTGGGGATTACCCTCCCGGCTTTTGTTTTTGCTCAGAGTAAGGAGGATCGCGGAACCTATTTTGATATCCTGAGCTTCGATTCCAACCCGCGCAATAGTGAAGGTGATTTTATCACACTCCAGGATGGCAGAGTGTTGTTTGCCTATACGCGCTTTATGGATTCGTCGAGTGACCACGCTCCAGCGCAAATCATGGGAAGGTATAGTGAGGATCAAGGACAAACCTGGACCCAGGAAGACGAATTGATTGTGGATAATGAGGGAGGGCAAAACGTAATGTCCGTATCGTTTCTCAGGCTTCAAAACGGGGACCTTGGCTTATTTTATGCCCGAAAAAATTCACTGGATGACCTGATTCCTTTCCTGCGTATCTCCAAGGACGAAGCAA
>CALEIL010000458.1 GCA_937876435.1 uncultured Bacteroidota bacterium | reverse complement strand
TACCTTTTTTATAGCGCTTGTCTGCGGGGGGGGGTAGGCCTTATCACTGCTTTTCTCTACATTATCGGATATTTCCGACGAATTCATTGGAATCTGGTCGATGGATTTGTCCTGATTATTCTCGCTTATAGCATGGTACGGCTGTCCTTGCAGGAAGCGATCCCTCATACGGCATGGGTTCAGCTCATTTTTTTCGGTGGAATGTATTTCACGGGCCGGATATTGTTCCGGCAATTGAACCGGATTGCGATACCCTGGCTTTTGACCGGCTTTTTATGGGGCGGAATAGCACAGGCTTTGTATGGTCTGGGGCAGCTATATGAGATCTGGCCCTCGCATCATGCGGCCTTTCCAGTTACGGGATCCTTTTTCAATCCCGGACCTTATAGTGGTTGGCTGGCCTGCCTGATTCCCATGGCTATTTGGATTCTGTTTAATAAGAGAAGTCAAGATACCATCGACCGGTTAGCGCGTATATCGGCCTGGACATATCTTTTCCTGGGTGGGGGTGTATTGATTAGTGCATTTTCCAGAGCGGCGTGGCTAGCGGGAGCTGCTGGCAGCCTGGTTGTCCTTTGGCCTCATATCCGGACTTACCTTCTACCATCCGGGCAGCGGTTCAATAGGACCCTGCCGGTAGTAGGGGCATTTCTGGTCATACTACTATCGGCCTTATATTTCTTCAAAAAAGACTCGGCCGATGGCCGTTTACTGATCTGGTCTGCCAGCATGGATATGGTGAGCGACTATCCGCTGTTCGGAGTGGGGTGGGACCGGTTTAAAGTGATGTACCCGCGGTATCAGGCGTATTACTTTGATAATGGCCGGGGAAGCGAACGTCAGGCTTATTTGGCCGGCTATGAAGAATATCCATTCAATGAGGTGCTCGGATGGACATTGGAAATGGGACTGGCGGGACTTATATTGATACTGGTGTTAGGGGTTGTGTTGGTGAAAAGATTGGTGCCGATCTTTAAGAGTTCAACATCCTCGCCTGTTCACTTATTGGTTTTATCCATACTAAGTACCTGGCTTGTATTTTCACTTTTCTCTTATCCTACAGAAGTGCCTGTACTGGCAATAACTGGTGTTTTCGCATTTTCTGCATTGATAACAGTAACTCCAAATCTGAATGATATTCGAAATTCCCTGAGTCTAAGGTTTGTAAACGGCATCATTTTATCATTTCTCCTGTTTTCTTCTATGTATTCCATATACTGGTTACGATCCAATCATTCCATAGTGGAAGACTGGAAATTGGCTAATTCCTATTTTCAATCCGGACATTACCAGGTTGCCAACTCAAAATATATCACTTTATATCCTGCCCTTAAAGACGAAGGACAATTTCTTCAATTTGCCGGTAAATCGATGTCTTTGTCCCGTAATTATTATCAGTCCGGCCAATTTCTCGAAAGAGCCCTCCTCTTTTCATCCGATCCGGTGATTTTAACAACTCTGGGCCAGGATTATACGCTATTTAGTAAAGTAGAACCGGAAAAGGTGGAGCGAGCAGAGTTTTTACTAAAGATGGCGAAATACATGGAGCCGTCCCGTTATTATCCACGGTATCTGTTAATGGAACTGTACACGCGAATCGGCCAAAAAGAGAAAGAACAGGAAGAAGCTGCCGGTATTCTGGCTATGGATACCAAAGTGGTATCGGAAGCCGTTGACCAGATCCTGGAAATGGCACGTAATACACTAAATCATTCAAATAAATTTATAATTAAAAATACATCTAAGACTCCGGCACAAGAATAGGATTCATTAATTAATTAATTAAAATATGTTACTATGAAAAATCAGAGATTTGTTTTTAGATGCCTGGCTGGACTATTATTCATGGCTTTTGTTGGTATGAATATTACGATAAGTAAGTCGTATCAAGTAGACCAGATGGCGGCGAAATTGACTTTAACAGAATTAGCTGCAATGGCCCAGAATGGCGATGAATGTGTGTATGACTTATTGGACTGTTTGCCAACCGGTTGTACGATTTGGAGTTGGGGCGGCATAGGTGGAGGCGTACCTGCTAATAATTATAAGTGGCAATATACTGGCTGTACATCACATTGTTCTTCGGGCGGAAGTCACTGTTGTTATGAATTGGCCGAATATGGATGTCAATAGAAAAATTATATAGCTCAGTCAAATGAATAAATATCCATTGTTTATTTTCATTATTAATGGCATTATAATAATGAGCTGTATCCTTGGATGCCATGACAGTACTAAGGATCATGCTATTCCATCTAAGAGTCTTGATTTTTCAATGGCTGAATATTTTGATCTGGAGGAATTGAAAAATGTCGAAATACTTCCAATCTTCAGCGATACGAATGTCTATGTTGATCAAATGCGTTATGGTCAGGTGACGGAAGAATATTATATTTTTATATCCTCGCAATATAGAATCCATGTATTTGATCATGAATTTCAATTTGTAAATTCCATACTGGATATGGGTAAAGGCCCCGGTGAGGTCATTATGCCTTATGGATTAAGCAAAAGTGACAAGGATTCCGAATTTTACATAGTGGACTCTGGGAACAGGAAGATACTGCGGATGGACGTGTCGGGCAAAGTGGTAGAGGAAATCGTAACGGATCATTGGATAAAAAATGCGAATAAATTTTCTGACGAGGAAAAACTGTTTGTAGTTAATGTGAATGCCAGTAAATCTCCGGAGACCGGGAAAAGCTATGACCTTTTACTATTGGATAGTAAGGGAGAAATTGTCCAGGGTTATTTTGAGTTTGAGGACGATGGCGCATTTGGTATGGGAAACGGACGGAATCTTCATAGGATATCGGCAGATCATTTTGGCTATTATCGTATGTATGAGGATAGAATTTTTCATGTGTATGCAGATGGACCGCAGCAGGCGTACCTATTTAATTTAGAAAAGCCGCTTTTACCCTCAAATCTGGTAGTAGACCATGTACGTGGTAATATAGGCCTGGATGAATTTGTTTATTTTCTCTCATATTTTGAAGATGAAAGTCATCTTCTTCTGACCTATGAGTTGGATCGGAATAAATATTGGTCTGTCTACGATAAAATTAATGATAACTCACACAATTATAAATTTTCTTATGCAGATGATTGTGGGGATTGCAATAACATCAATACCATAGCCCTGACTAAAGAAGGAGCCATTGCTGTCGTAAGTGGGGAAACCTTACTGCGGATTTTAGGTCGAAATAAAATTGCTGCATCAATTCCATCTGAGTCCAATGTTGAAGATGACTATTATTTAATACAAATTTCATTTTCAAAATAGAATTGAAAAGTAAAAAAACTATGTAGAAATTACTTTTACTGAAAGTAGTTTTTCAATTCTCCAATAGGACAACTATATATTGTATATTGTCACAGGTGAAGGTCCATTATTTGGAAATTTCTATTGGAATTTGGGATGAACTACCAGGTGAAGGACCTTTCGATTCTGACCTAATATAGGCAATTAGTAAAATGATAAGTTGAAATAAGATGAGAATTATAATAGTTTTTGTAAGAGAAAGGATCGAAGAATATTAATTTTGACACAATGATATGGTCTTTAATATTTTTCTGTCTGACGCTTGTATCCTGCAGCCAATTTCCGGATGAAGTAATCCGATCCCTGGAACTGGCCGACGACAATCGGGTGGAATTGGAAAAGGTATTGGACCATTATAAAGGCGATCATCTCAAGTACCAGGCCGCGGAATATCTGATCCGGAATATGCCTTTTTATGGTTACAATGAAGTTTTACCTGAATTTGAACCTGTATTTGACAGCATGGCATTGATACCGGTAGGAGACTATGAATTTAGAAAAAATAAGTACATCCGGTTTTTTGAGTCGGTGACCGGTAAAGGTGAAACCCGGCCGGGAATATTGAAATACGATATCCGGGAGGTAACCGCTGGCTTTCTCATCGAAAACATCGATCTGGCCTTCGAAGCCTGGCAGGAAATACCCGAAGATAAGCGAGCCTCATTTGAGGAATTTTGTGACTACATCTTACCTTATCGCAACTGGGATGAACCGCTGGAGGCTGGCTCAAGGGCTTATCTCCAGGGGAAATACGGATGGGTACCGAAGCTATTGAAACACGGGACACCTGCAAAAACGGTGATCGATTCCGTGCTGCAGGGATTCTGGTATCGCTATGTCGAAGAGGTCCGGGATTATTATCCCTCTGCGCTGAGTGTGTTACAATTCGACCGGTCCCGTCAAGGTCTTTGCCAGGATGCGGTCACCTATTTTACGCACGTATTTCGCAGCGTAGGCATCGTCTGCAGCAATGAATATCTGCCGCAGTGGGGAACCCATCACAACCGGGGTCATTCGTGGTTGTATATCCGGTATGGAGAGGAGGAGTTTGCCCTGGATGCCAGTGCTGATGGAAAAGATGTGAGGCAGAAATACATCGGGGAAAGCGTTCCCAAAGCTTTTCGGAGAACCTATGCCCAGGATGATCCCACCTCCCTGTTCCGGGAAGGCCGGGATGTGACGACTTTCTACCGGCCGGTGATCGATTTTGAAATGAAAGTGGAGACTTCCTATCCCGATACGTCCGCTACCTATACCGTGAACGTGTATCACGGAAGTAAAGGATGGGCCCCTGTCGCGGAGATGGAGTGGGAAAAATCAACATCAGAATACCCTTCCACCCTGATATGCCATGATCTCGGCGTCAGCACGCTCTACATCGCCGGGCGTTATGATCAGGGGGCGGTGACACCGGTTAGCTTGCCGTTTTTCGTAAGCGAAGAAGGGGAAATCGAAGTGTTTCGACCCAGTACGGGCAGGCCTGATACGGCCACCCCCAGTACGGGCAGGTTGGATTCAGTACCTCTGCTCCGGAAATATGGATTATCCTCCCCGAAGTCGCGTAGAAAAGCCATCTGGATCCAAAATCTGGAAGGCGCCTCCATCGTAGCAGCCCGGGATACTTCGTTTACCGGGGCGGATACCCTGTTCCGGATAAAAAACTTCTGGAGTACACATAGACAAACCTATGAGGTGTCTTCCTCACGCGCATACCGGTGCGTACGCTTTGTACCGAAAAATGACACTGCTCACCTGGCAGAGCTTACCTTTTATGACCGGCATAACAACCCATTAAAGGGGGAGATCTTGTCGCATAATGTAGAACCGGGATTGACGGATTCCGCGGTATTTGACGGGAATCCGCTGACCTATTCAGGCGGCATTGACTTTGATGTCGGTTATCAATTTGATCATCCGGTCCGTATTCATTCGATCGCCTTTCAGGCCCGCAACGATGACAACCACATCCGTGTAGGGGATGAATACGAGCTGCAATACTGGGATCGGGAATGGAAAAGCCTGGGTAACCAGGTGGCCAGAGACACCGTTCTGTATTATCATGACGTCCCCCGGAATGCCCTGCTGATCCTGCGGAATCACACGCGCGGCAGCGAGGAAATTCCATTCCGGATCAATGCAGACATAGAACAGGAATGGATGGGGTTTGATAATTATTGAAACCTCATATTCGCAAGTCTTTAAGGCTAAAATATTACTTTTACTAATGAAACTAACTTCCCCCATGAAACTATTTAAGTGTGAGCGAATCTGAGGTAGGATTATACAATTATTTTTAACTACTAAATGATAAATTTTAAGCGCACGAAAAAGCGAAAATTTAATTTGAAAGTAGTTCTTACAAGTGGATCCTTATTCTCAAAAATCGAATCTGTAGATGAAATACATATATTTTGGCCTAATAGTTCAAGTTATCTTTTCTTCCTGTACGGAGACCGAACTGAATTTAGTTCAGGTCATGCCTGAGGAATCCCTTGAAATAGAACTTAGGGTGGATACTTTGGAAATTGAAACTCCACAGACTAGTCGCGAGTTCCCTTACCGTTTTCCATCTTTTGATTATGAAAACCAGGCTTTCGCAGGGCTGGATGAACGAACCAATACGATCAATGTTTATGATCTGACTTCTTTCAAAATCAAACATTCTATCGAGCTCCATAATCAAGGTCCCCATGCTATCCAGGGAAATATGGTTGGATCGATATGGTATCAAAGCCCTGATTCCATCTTCGTACTGCAACATGTCCCCAATCGACTGATGATCGTGAACAGCGCAGCAGAAATAATCTGGCAGAAAGATCTGACTGAAGCCTTTAAGGACAGTCAGGAAATGACCGGCCTGATGGCCTATTCGCTATTTGACCGGGTCATGATGTATTTTCGCAATGGCAAGGCTTATTTTGGTCTGCGGCAGAACCAGGCTCATCAGGATTTTTTGAATCCCATGATCGGATATTATGATTTTGCTCAGAACGAAATGGGTGCCTTGAACATTCCTTATCCGGAATTTTATACCCGGAATGAGAATGTAGGCTCTTATCAATTTCCGGGAATTACCTGGATTGGAGAATCCATATTCATCGTGTTTCCGTATTCACCCGAAATTTTTGTATACGATCTGGATGGTCATTTACAGACTCATGTCTTGAAGCCCGATGGGTTTAAGATGGGAAAGGCTCCTGACCCTGACCAGTCTAATCGGTCACATCTGTTGAGCAATCCTTTATACCAGGGGGTAATTCCGGTCGGAGGCGGGCAGTACTATGTTCAATACAGCCAGGAACAAACACCACTGGATGCTGCCGGGGAGTCCTATCAGGCAACGATCGTGTATAGTCGGGATTTTAAAGAATACCAGGTGATTGACAAAAACCTGGCTCCTGTTTCCTTCGGGGGCGAATATTTTTATTATCCATTGCTGCCCGAGCAGACAAATGTTCAATTGCTGGAACGGTATCGGATCGAGGTGGAGTGATTAGTGGGATAACTTCGGATTCGTAAGCCGGAGGGCTGCTGGTGCGCCGCAGAGGATTGCGAAGCCAGAAGGTATTAAAACTTTAGTTCTCAATGCAGCTTCCCAAAAATTTTAAGAAAAACCGGAAGGTCAAATTCTACGTTGAGGGTGACACTAACCGTTCCCAGTCCAGCAATAGGATCGGTAGCTGTGTGGTCCCAGGAAAGTTAATGATTTGATCAAATTGAAACTTTGTCATTCTTTATATTTTCAATATATTTACTGAATAGCCAATCAGCTCAATGATCAAGTTCCTCATCCATAAACCCGTTTCTGTCCTGATGACCTTCCTGGCCATCGTGATGTTGGCTGTGTTTTCTATCCGGAAGATCAGTATCACCCTGTTGCCCGATATCGATATCCCGACCATCTCGGTGATCGCGCATTACCCGGATCATTCCGCCATGGAGGTGGAACAATCGGTGATGGCTCCTCTGCGTCAAAGCATCCAGCAGGTGGGTGGCGTGGAACGACTGGAATCCAGAACGTCCGATGAGCAGGGCAGGCTCACGGTGCATTTTCCCTACGGTAAGGACATCGATCTGGCATTTATCGAAGTCAATGAAAAACTCGATCTCGCCATCAATGCATTACCCGATGGGATCGAGCGACCCATCGTGGTGAAGACCAAAGCTTCCGACCTCCCGGCCGTTTATCTCACCATCCGGTACAAGGACAGCCTCCAAACCGGTTCGCAAATGGACCTCAGCGAATTTACCTCCAGGACCGTAAGAAGGCGATTGGAACAACTCCCCTCCGTGGCCATGGCCGATCTCACGGGAGGTTTATCGTCCCACATCAGCCTGATGCCCAAAGAACATATGTTGCAATCCCTCGGTATTACCCACCAGGTTGTCCAGTCAGCCATCCAACGGGCCAATCTCACCCTCGGCAATATCCTGGTCCGGGAACGCCAATACGAATACAGGATCCGCATCGGCAAGCCACTCCAGTCCTTAGACGATCTCCGCAATACACCGCTCCAGATCGGTAATCAGGTCTTCCTGATCCGGGAATTAGCCGACGTGACCCTGGTCGAAACAGAGCCACAGGGCCGATTCCTGGATCAATCGCAGCCCGCTTTCAATCTGGCCCTGTTCAAGGATTACAGCGCCCGCATGAGTACTTTTCAGGAAGAAACAGAAAATACGTTGACCGACCTGCGATCCAATCATCCGGATATCGAATTTCATATGAATCGCGATCAGGCTGAGTTACTGGATCTGAGTATTAGCGATATGGAAACCACCCTATGGATGGGATGTTTGCTGGCTACCCTGATCGTCTTTCTTTTTTATAGCGATATACGGATTCCTGTGATCGTGGGCATCGTTACACCGCTGAGTCTGGCCATCAGTATTTTGTTTCTGTATCTGGCTAATCTGAGTGTCAACATCGTTTCGTTGTCCGGGATCATCCTCGGGATCGGAATGATGATCGACAATGGCATTATCATACTGGACAACATCGTCCAGGAATCGGTATCGGGAGCTAGCACAGAAGAGGCTTGCATCAGGGGGACCAACGAAATGATCCTGCCGCTGCTCGCTTCCATGTTGACTACCTGCGCCGTTTTCCTGCCCTTGATATTTCTAAGTGATCTGGCCGGTGCGCTGTTTTATGACCAGGCCGTGGCCGTGTCGATTTGTCTCGGTGTCAGTTATCTCGTGTCCGTCGTGTTTATTCCGGTCACGTATTACCGGTTGTTCCGGAATAAACCAATCCGGGTCAAAAAGAAAGACAACCATCAGCACTGGATCCGCAGGGCATACGATGCCGGATTTCATTTTACCTTCGACCGGGGAGTATGGATTGTCGTCGTGGTGTTGGGGGTGATGGCCGGGGGGTATTTTGCTTATTCGTCTCTCGAAAAGGAGACAATGCCCGGACTGCCGCGGCAATCGTTTCAGGTCGATATCCAATGGAATGAAGCGCTGCCACTCGACCGTATGGCCGGATACATCCGGGATTTGCACGACCATATCGATGCGGAGGTGGAAGATTTTCAGGCCTACCTCGGTCCCCAGCAGTTTGTATTCAACGACCACTACAGATTGGATCGGGAATCGGCGAATCTGTTTATTACCTTTGCGGATCCGGATCAGAAAAAGGAGATACAAGACGACATTCTGCACTGGTTTCAGACAACGCATCCTCAGGCAGAGGTAGAGTTTTTACCCGACAGAGATCTTTTTGAGATCATATTCCCCAGTGAGGTGCCGGAGACTTATGTGGCATTTTATCACAATACTATTACCGACGAGGAAGCTTTGAAATCGCATCGATCCCTGAAGGATGAATGGGCCCGGGAATCGGGTGTGCGGATACAAAGCGAGCCGGCCCGGGCTGAGGTGGTCATTCTCAAAACCGATGATCTCAAAATGATGCGGTACGGCATCGATAAAAATTATGCGCTGGAAGTCATCGCCCAACACCTTCAGGAACTCCGGCTGGCCGAAATCGCACAGATGGATCGGGATGTGGCCATCGTGTTGACATCGGGCGAAAAGGGTATCGATCAGTTGTTCACAGACATCCAGGTGATCAACGATCAAAATCAGCGCTTCCCTCTGGATCAATTCTTTTATACCACCACCGGTCAAAGGATGAAATACGTGTACGCCGACCAGCGGGGGCAATACATTCCCGAAGTGATCCGGGCGGAAGATTTACCGGCCATACCGTCGGCTATCACGCACAGAAAGGCGGATCATCCCACGGAGAATTTTCGATTGTTTTCACCCCTTCAGGAAAACCAGGAGTTGATGGGGGAGATGGCGATCGCTTTGCTGGTTTCGGTGTTGTTATTGTACCTGATCGTGGCGGCCCAGTTTGAATCTCTGATGACGCCGTTAATTGTTTTGATGGAAATCCCCATTTCACTTTCCGGTGCGCTGATCGCGTTGTGGTTGATGGGGATTTCTCTCAATGCGATGGCTTTGATCGGGATGGTGGTCACGGTCGGGATCATCATCAATGATTCCATTATCAAGATCGATACCATCACGCGGTTGCACCGCGATGGTATGCCGTTGAAGGAAGCTATCCATACGGGAGGGCAAAAACGTTTGTTTCCCATTATTATGACCTCATTGACGACGATGCTGGCGGTGATTCCCTATTTGTTTGGCGATAGCATCGGGGTGGTATTGCAGCGGCCATTGGCTGTGAGTCTGATTGGCAGCATGTTGGCGGGGACGTTGGTGAGTTTGTTTTTTATTCCTAAATTGTATTATTGGATGAATAAATAATGGAGAATGGATAGTGGACAATAAATAATGGAGAATGGATAGTGGACAATGGATAGTGGACAATGGATAGTGGAGAATGGATAGTGGACAATGGACAAGGAGCAGAATCTGGAAGCCTGGGCTGGAAAATTATCGGTCGATCCTACGGATCTCAATGTTTTGTATTCAACCAACACCGGGTTAAAACCCGGTGCTACAAAATGGGTCCGAGCCTCCGGCTCTCTCATATGGATAGAAAACCGGTTGGTGCAAGAAATAGGAATATACGCCCAAATGAGGGCTATAAAAAGGGCATGAATCTCCGGCTCCCGGAACTGAATGGGGCAACAATACCGGAGGAGAAGAGAATGTACCCCACGAAAGGTGGGCGACAAAATATTCAACATTGACGAAATAAAATTGGACCAAATGGAGAACGGCAGGATGATATATTTGGTTTGTGATGCTAGATATAGACATGAGAGAGAGCCGGAGGCTCGGCCAGGTATTGTAGCCCCCGGTTTCAACCGGGGGTTAACGAAAGATACAGGAAATTGAGATCCATAGGATCGACTGATATTGTAGCCCCTGGTTTCAACCGGGGGAAGGCTCGGCCGGTATGGTAGCCCCCGGTTTCAACCGGGGGTTAACGAAAGATACAGGAAATTGAGATCCATAGGATCGACTGATATTGTAGCCCCTGGTTTCAACCGGGGGAAGGCTCGGCCGGTATGGTAGCCCCCGGTTTCAACCGGGGGGTTCGGAAGATAAAATGAAATTAAGATCCGTAGGATCGACAAATATAAACACCCCGGTTTCAACCGGTATTTTGTAGCACCAAGATCTTTTGAATATGATATTAAATTATTATGAAATCAAAATCATGAAATATGGCCAATACATACACCAAAATGTACATACAAACCATTTTCGCAGTAAAATATCGAAAGGCACAGATTAACCAAAAATGGAAAAATCAATTCTTTGGTGTGATCGGTAATCTAATCAATGATATGAAATGCAAAACCATTGTTGTAAATGGGGTGGAGGATCATGTACATTGTCTTGTAGGGTTGAAACCGGATGTTTCAGTTTCGGATCTCATGAAATCAGTCAAAGCCCGGTCGTCGAAATACATCAATGACCACAGGTTGACAGAGACCCAATTTAGATGGCAGGAAGGTTTTGGTGCGTTTACATACAGTCAATCGAATTTGGATGCAGTTTATAAATACATTCAAAACCAGGAAGAACATCATAAAAAAATGACCTTCAGGGATGAATACATTGGTTTGTTAGAAAAATTTAACATTGACTACGATGAAAGATATATTTTTGACGAGCTGGTATAGAGATCGGTCGATCCTACGGATCTCATTTCATATTTTCATAACCGTTCACCCCCGATTAAAATCGGGGGCTACAAAATGGGTTCGAGCCTCCGGCTCTCGGATCATGAACAGAAAACCAGTTGGTGCGAGAAATACGAATGGATGCCCAAACGGGGGCTACAAAATGATCCGAGCCTCTGGCTCTCTGACATGGAAAGACACCCAGTTGGTGTGAGAATTACGAATATACGCCCAAACGTGGGCTACAAAATGGGATCGAGCCTCCGGCTCTCGGATGATGAACAGAAAACCAGTTGGTGCGAGAAATACGAATATACCCCGCGAAAGGTGGGCGATAAAATATTCAACAATGGCGAAATAAAATTGGACCTAATTGAGATCCATAGGATCGGCCAGGTATTGTAGCCCCCCATTTCAATGGGGGGAAGGC
>CALEIL010000457.1 GCA_937876435.1 uncultured Bacteroidota bacterium | reverse complement strand
TAGAATACAGCTCCCCCTGTCTGTTCGGACTCTTCCATACGGGCCACTTTACTTCTCAGGTATGTGACCCCGGCTGCCCATACTTCCTGATGGGGATCTACCGGAGGGGCGACAGCTTTTTCCGTATCCAGAAAATGGTCCGGCATTACCTCCCAGTCGTTTTTTCTATCTTTTAGATAATTGTGTAAGTCATTTCTATTGATCAGGCCATGCCAGGATTCCAATGCAGGGCTGAGATAAAACTGACCGTCCAGATGGAGTAATGCCTGATCTTTGATTCTGTATAATTTCATCGATATTTAATTTTTAGAATATTCCATACGCTATCTGTGAATATGCGCTTTTCTTCAAAACAGACTTTGTGCTCTGGAAGTTTTCGTTCTGAGTAACACAGGATATCTGTCTGAAAATGTATTTAATATTATTACGGTAAAGATGGATCTCGAATCCGGTCTTCACTAATAGTAATCTGTCAATCTATATGTATATTTTAACCTTGATCAATGAATTCCAACGGGTAGTTTTTACCAGCAATTTTGAGAATGACGTTATAGATATATTCTGCCACTTTGACTTCACCGGCAAAATTGATCAATTCGATCGTGTCCTCAGGGGTATGATACTGGGGATGACCTCCCGTATGGAGACCCAGTACCGAGACCTTTTGCCGGTAAAAAGATACATGGTCCGAACCTCCCACGCTTCCGGCGTGAACGATCGGGCTCAATCCCATGGATTCTCCTTCGGATTTCATAAGTTCCATTCCTCCCGGAAATGTTCCGGCTCCTCCCATGTAAATATGTTTTTGATCGTTGAGACGACCGACCATATCCATGTTGATCATGAGTTTTATCTGTTCTTTGGGTACCGGTGGATTTTGAATGAAATACTGACTTCCTTTCAGCCCCTGTTCCTCAGCACCAAATGCCACTACGATCACACTTCTATCCAGGTTCACTCCATGACCGGCTAGTTTTTCTGCGATTTCCAAAAGGGCTGCTGTTCCACTGGCGTTGTCATCAGCTCCGTGATGGAGGCCCGATTTGGTTTCGGATTTGGACGATGGCCCTCCCATTCCCAAATGATCATAGTGGGCTCCCAGGACGATGTATTCATTTTTTACCTCCGGGTCATTACCCGGTATATAGCCCACGACGTTCCAGGTTTTTACTTCGGGTCCAGGTTTTTCACCCTCCTTATTTCGAATTTGGCAGGTGAATGATTGAAAATAGCCTTTTTTAAACCGATGGATCCCGGACCGTTTGAGATCAGATCTGATATACCGGATCACTTTTTTGTTGAGCCGGCCCCCGGGAGCCCGGCCCTTAAATTCGTCAGAAGTCAATATTTCAATATGCTCGTATAACTCAGGTACGGTGATATCTTCCTGGGCAAACGATTTATAGCTCAGCAACAGGATGATTCCCCAAATAAGCGCGTATGTTTTGACCGAGTCCATCACTTATAAAGATACTATTTATTCTTATTCTCCCGAATCCCTGGTGAACCAAAAGATAGTCTATACCGGAATAGAAAAAATGGGATCTACGGATAGTTCATTTTTTCAACGAAATCCTATGGTCCATTTCGAGGAATTTAACCGTTTATCGAGTTTTTTAGGGATGGGAATGCCGATCCGCAGGAAATTATTTGGTCAGGTTTTTGGGTGCAGCGAATTGTGAGACTTCTTCAAAAAGGTGCAGATCATTCTGGACCAGTGTATTTTGAAAATCCTTCCATTCCAATTCCGTGATGGATTGTCCCGGACTTCTCAGGTCTCCGCAGTCAATGCCGATTTCTTTCATAATTCGCTTTCCGACGCGGATTCCACCACCGTACTGATCCATATATCGAACGAGCTGGGCGGAAGCGAGCTGATATTTTCTTGCTTTCTCAAGGTCACCGTCCCGGTATGCCTGGATCAATTCGATATAATGGCCGGGCATATAGTTGTAAGTACTTCCGATGGCTCCTTCCAATCCAAAAACAAGTCCCGCCAGTAGTTTTTCATCCTGACCGTATATGATATCCATCCGCTGGTTTTCGTATTCTGCGCAGAGCAGGACGTCCATGATATTGGTGCCGGAATATTTGATCCCCGCCAGGTTGGGTATTTTCCCTTCAGCGTATTCCAAAAACTCCACCATCATAAAATCCTGTCCGGTGATTTGAGGAATGTGATAGAAGTAAAACGGCATGTCTGCCACTTCATCAGCTATGATAGCGCAATAGTCAACTAATGCTTTTACATTTTGGGGCTTGAGAAACAGCGGTGCCATGGTACTCACGGCATGGGCTCCGATCGAAGCTGCGTGTCTGGTCAATTCGAGTGAATCTTCGATGCTGGTGGCTCCGACATGAATGATTACTCTGAAATCAGCAGACTGATGATCGATCCAGGCTTCAGCCATTTTTTTGCGTTCATCCATCGTGAGTAATAATCCTTCTCCGGTAGTCCCGTTGATAAACACCCCTGCAACGCCCTTTTTCTGAAGCCGGTTTGCGTATGCCGGTATAACCTCCGGATGAATGGTTCCGTCAGGATGGAAAGGGGTAAATGGTGCGGGAATCAAGCCTTTTAAGTTCATGGGTATTTAGGTTTTGCGGCACAATATAGTATCAAATTTCAAATATGCGTCGATTTATATTTTTTAAATGACACTTTTGAAAATGATCGGGCCAAATTACCCTCTTTTTGACCCGGGATATCAAAAAAAAGGCCCGACTCGGAAGTCAGGCCCTTTATAATCTGTTGCGCCAGGTTTATGGTGCTACGATTTCACCTTCCCCCTCGCCATCTTTCCAGATATATGGTTGGATGCGATCCTGATCTCCGGGGTATCCTTTGTTCTGGTTGATATGACCCTGGGTATTGGCGTTGATCGCTGAGGCAGGTATGGGCCATAGTACCAGATGAGAAGCCGCCCGATAAT
>CALEIL010000456.1 GCA_937876435.1 uncultured Bacteroidota bacterium | reverse complement strand
ATGCGGTGTTTACCGTACAGGAAGAAGTGGGGCTAAGAGGAGCTATCAACGCCGCGGGTCATATCAATCCCCGATTTGGTCTCAATCTGGATGTCACGATCGCATATGACGTGCCCGGAGCCCAGCCTCATGAGATGGTGACGCAACTCGGCAAGGGCACCGCAATAAAAATCATGGATGGCAGCGCGATTTCCGACTATCGGATGGTGCGGTATCTTCAGAATCTGGCCGACGAACACAAGATTTCATGGCAACATGAAATTTTGCCGGCAGGGGGCACCGATACGGCCGGAATTCAAAAATTTGGCAAAAATGGGTCCATCGCGGGTGCCCTGTCGATACCTCTGCGCAATATGCACCAGGTCATCGAAACGGTTCATGAAGAGGATGTACAGGCCACCATTGACTTGCTGGTAGCAGGCATTCAGGGATTGGGTGAATACGACTGGTCGTTTTATTGATATAAGGAAGTATCCATATTTTGCGTTTAAAGTTCAAAGAGAATCTAAAACGTATATCATGAAATTTTGGAAAGAATCCGATAACAGCCTCAAAGCCACCTTTGTATTTGATGATTTCAGTCAGGCATTTGCGTTTATGACGCAGGTGGCGATTGCCGCCGAAAAGCAAAACCACCATCCCAATTGGTCCAACGAATACAATAAGGTGGAGTTTGCCCTCAGTTCGCACGATGCCGGCGACGTAGTAACCGATAAAGACCACAAACTGGCTCATTCGATCAATGAGATATTTGGTAAAATGACCGTGGGGAGCAGGAAGCTAAAAGGGGCTTAGCCGTTAACCGTTAGCTGTTAGCAGGGATGACATCTTTTTTTTAACTCGCATATCCTGGGCCAGATCAACCATAATTTCTGTAAAAAAGACTTTCTGGAGTGGTCTCAATGTTGAATGCTGAATTGGGTGGGGATAATGTGGATAAGATACCTTGACTCATTAGAATATATCCTATATGTACACCTATGCAAGGTCGGTCCTCCCGTCCCTCCCAGCCTCTAAAACGGAGCGAGAATGAGAGCCAGAGTGCAGGCATTCGTAGATCTAAAATCCGAAATTATCATTCCCGATCAGGAATAATCCTTATAAGCCAGGGTGCAGACACTGCATGTACAGTTCCGAAAATTCGCATCAAGTGTTCTGGCCATTTCCGCCAGGGTTACACCACTGGTCACTACATCGTCCACCAGCAAGAAGTGCGGTGAATCCATATGATCGCCGGATGAATGGCGTGGCCGGATACTGAAGGCATTTTTCATGTTCTGCAACCGTTCATTTTTGTTGAGGTGGGTTTGAGACCGGGTATTCCTGGACCGGCGCAGAATTTTAGGTAAAATCGGGATTTGGGTCGTCAGTGATAAACCCCTGGCAAATTCCAGGCTTTGATTGTATCCCCTTTTTATTTCCTTGCGCCAGTGCAGAGGCGTGGGGATCAACGCAGAAATCCGGTGTTCGCGGAGCAACGGCGCGATGAGATTTCCGTATTCGCGCCCCTCAATCAGCCCTACGTATTTCAGGTTTTGATATTTGAGTCCATAGATCAAATTGGATATCAGTTGACTATGATTGGGGAACCGATATTTGGCCAGTACGAGTTGAAACGGAAATTCGGCGCGCAAACGCTTTTGCAAGGGATGCCGGGATCTAAGATGTGTATCACTGATCAGGGCGTTGTGACGGCAGATGGGGCAGAAAATCTCGTTTTTCGAGTACTGAAGTGTTTCATTGCAACCCAGACAACGAGAAGGAAAGAATATATCCCAGAATCCTTCTCTGATTGCTGCGTGGCTGAGATTCATTTGTTATACGTGTGTTATACGTGGATGTTGTATTTCAATATTTTACCCTGCCTGTTGACGATGAATTCGAGGGATGTATCTTCGGCGCTGTCCAGTTCTCTCAAAAAATCACTGATTCGGGCCATTTCACGCGAATTGACCGCGATGATGATATCTCCTTTTTGGAATCCGGCCCGGTCCGCAGGACTTCCTTCGTCCAGTTTGGAAATAATGAGTCCGTGTTCTACGGGTAGGTTGTAATACTGGATGACTTCGGAAGTGAGTTCTTCCAATTCAAATCCGATATAGGGCCGGCTCGACATTTCTTCGGTATTGACCTGAGGAGCTCGTCCCTGGATAATATCATCGATCACCTGCCGGGCAATGTTCGATGGTATAGCGAACGCATACCCCGCATAAATTCCATCTGGAGATGCAATAGCACTGTTGATCCCTATAAGATCACCCTTTGCGTTGACCAGGGCTCCCCCCGAATTGCCCTTATTGACCACTGCATCGGTCTGAATGAAATCTTCGATGGCGTTTTCCCGGTTGATGATATTCCCCCGTCCTTTGGCGCTGATAATCCCCGCTGTTACAGTTGAGGCCAGATCAAACGGATTTCCCACAGCCAATACCCATTCGCCGATTTTGACACGATCGGAATTACCAAAAGTGATCGGACTGAAAGTGTCGTCGGAATCAATTTTCAAAACAGCCAGGTCCACATCAGGGTCCCTTCCCACGATGGTGGCCTCATATTTTTGATTGTCGTTGAGCGTAATTTCAAATTTATCCGCAAATTCTATTACGTGATCGTTGGTGACCACATACCCGTCTTCTGAGATGATCACTCCTGAACCAAAACCGACCATCGGTCCGCGATATGGTTCTGAAAAAAAGAATCTGAACGGGTCATTGTATCGCTGCTGCCGATTTTCGATGTAGCGTTCCTTGGCCCGGGATTCGCTTTCTGCTGCCTTGATGTGAACTACCGCCGGCATGGCTCGCTCTGCAGCTATGGTCAGATCCTGACTGGAAATAATTTCTCTGGCCGTGACAGGAACCATTTTTAAAGGTGAGATATATTCCGGTTTTTCAGGAGTAGGATCGTTCATGATCTGCATTCCAGCCACAACAACCAACCCACCTACCAGACCCGCTATTAAAAATCCGGCTATGTTTTTCATATTCGATTTGTTTTTATTCTACTTCTAAGTATCTTACCAGGAAGTTGTTTATTCGTTTTAGATGACCTTTATTTTTATTAAACCCGGGACGTTTTGGATTGACTGGCCCATACGAGCCCGTACCGGGGTTAGATGTGTCGGAGAAAATGGACAATATCGAAGAAGAAAACGTAGGCATCCGTACGGACGTCGAAGCTTTCTGATGAAGAGAGTGGCCATTTTCCCACACAAATACCGGTCAA
>CALEIL010000455.1 GCA_937876435.1 uncultured Bacteroidota bacterium | reverse complement strand
AGGGCTTCTTCCGACCGGGCGGGTTGTCCTCCGTTGATCTTATTGGTGTGAATTTGTAGAAAGATTTCCCAATTTTCATTCATTAATATGGTATAAAGAATCCTTAGCTACTCGTAAAAATATACTACAAACTTCCACCTATAAATCTTTTACACAAAAAATTTGATCACTTGGAATTAGGGTACTGTTACATAAGTTTTAAGAATTTATGAAACGGAGCACTTGCATGCACCTTGATTTGAACTTCGAGAACGCATTCAACTGCCATTGGTGATTCTCGTGGTTTGTATAGTTCGGTTGTTCAGGTCCTGTGAGTGCGGAAAAATGGTTTTCCATTCGAGGCAAGCAGCATCAATCCACGATTGTCCAATTATGGCGTCCTGAGCATTTTCTGATTTTTCTGTTTTTGTAATTATTTGTGATAATTCGGTTCCCAAAGCAGCCCACGAAACTTTTAGAACCTGTAAGGAGCTTGAGATCAAGTCCATGTCATTCAATACGATTCCCACTCCCATTAGAAGTGAATTTAAGGTAGCCACTTCTTTTTGATCATTGGACAGCGTTTTCTGGTTTGCAGTTGTAATAATAAGTAAACTTGTATCTGAAGCATAGTGGATCATACCCAAAATGCTTGAAACTTTCCATCCTTGCGCAACCCTGGAACTGGAGCTTCAGTGACCCCGGGTAAACTCCTGCCCTGGGGACTGGAAATCTCCAGCTTTCCAGAATCACTCAACCGGATTGATGAGTACTATTTCCAATGTTATGTTATATAGCTTCCAGCTATAATTGGCGATCAATTATTGGCTAATATTGGTCGTCAAGGTGATTATTGCATTACCTCCTGCTGTATATCCGCAGCAATATCCTGGTAATGAAGTTTAGTTTTTTGGTCGTATTCGTATGCGCTACTGAAAACTGGATCAGGGAGATCAATGTTCCGACCAAAATAAAGATCGTTTTGTAATACGGGGTATTGTACCGGGTGAAAAGCAGGTATAGCACCAGACTCAAGAGGACCACACTGAGGCCGAAAATACCCCAGATTACCGTGTTTATACCGAGCCGTTCCATCCATTTTCGGGCAATGGGGTTGCTTTCCTGATCGGGATGGGTAATGTACAGCGCGGTGGACAGGCAATCCCAGAACTTTGAAACGATTATGATTACTGCTGTGGAAACGATGAGGGTGTCTAACACTTTCTATAATTTAATCAAAGACTATTCGATACACTTGACTAAAATCCATCAGAGACTCTGCCCAAAGGTGAGCAGGTTATTGTCCGGATCGAGTAAATGAAATTCTCGTTGGCCCCAGGGTCGGTTGCTCAAATCTCCATTAGGATGGATGGTCACATGATTGTCCAGCATGGATTGATGCAGTTTATCGATATCGTCCGTTCTGATATAGACCTGACCATAGTTCTGTGTGGGATCCAATTCCTTAAATTCAAAGAAGTGAATTTGGATATTATCCTTTTCGACCATCAGGTAGTGGGGGTAATCCGTATTTCCAAAGATGGTAAACCCCAGCCTGGTCACGTAGTACTCTATCGTAGCGGCTTTGTTTCTCATGGGAAGTTTTGGATGAATGGAAGTCATCATAATTTTTAGTGTTATAGGTTTCGATTTCCGGGAAACCCAAAGCTCCAGGGAACCCTGGGAACCCCAAAGCTCCAGCTTTGGGAACTCTGGGAATTCTGGGAACCCCAAAGTTTACCTGCCAAAATTGGTAGGCTCCAGCTTTGGGAAGATTATTTTTTAAGGAAGCTAGAGCTTCCTTCACCCCAGGGCTTCCTTTACCCCAGGGCTTCCTTTACCCCAGGGCTTCCTCGAGACTTGAAACGAAAGAGATGTGACCATTTCGGTTACATTCGGAAATGAAGGCTCTGATGCTTTCACCCGTATATGGTGTAAAATCTCCTACGATAGCCAATGGGATTCTATAATTGGAAAATTTTTGTAATATTTCTCCGGCCAGTCCATTTTTGAGATCAAAAAATTGTGGTGTCAGGTTTTTTTTGTGGATTATAATCTTGTCAAATCCCTGATAGTACAGATTTCCCAGTAAATTCAGACCATCCTGTGCGTTGGAAATAATCACTTCATTCGATTCGACTTCGGCGATCGTTTTATGGTTTGATTGGTGTTTTATGGTATTCATCCGATCGATTGGCATAACATTAAATCGTTATTGAAATTTAGTAAGCAATATCGATGCCACATCAAAATCAATATCCATAAAAGTGATTTTGTCTCCCGGGTGATACTTCGAATGCCGGGTATATTGATCCTTCACTGGTATTTCCATCACCTCGATCACATTCTTTTGCCAATCAATGATCCAGTACACCGGAATGGCAGCTGATGCATAAAGCGATAATTTGATGGTTCGATCAAAATCCACCGAGCTACCCGACACTTCTACCACTAATAACACATCGGTTGCTGTAGGATGTGCAGAAGCGTAGTAATCTTCCCTGAAATGAACCAGGGCGATATCCGGTTCCGGCTCGTTCCATTGATCGATGTGGATGGGATTTTGTGTCCGGGTAATTGTCTTCAACGGCAGTTTTGATTTTAATAAATCCGCTAATTGATCTACAATAGCGGCGTGTCTGCTTCCGATCGGACTCATGGTATAAATTTCTCCGTTGATTAATTCTACGTTTTCATGGGATTGAATCAGACCGGTCTCGCCCATACGGTAGTATTCCTCCACGTTGATCAATCGTTTTTTGACTGCTGTTTCCATGATAGAAGTATTAGATGGTTGTCAAATATGTTATACCGGCAGAAGCAGAATAACCATAAATATAAGAAAAATCACGTTAATATGCTTTAGTCGATTCTTCAGTTTATGCGACTTCATTCTGGAATATCGCGGGTAATTTAATCTCCTATTTCTTTACGGGCAAGATCGAGGTCATAAACTTTTTGCAGGTTCATCCAAAAGTCTGCAGTTGTTCCAAAATATCTTGATAATCTTAAAGCTAATTCCGCAATAATGTTACCCTTTCCTGCAATAAGGCGATACAACCTGTTATCTGGAATTTGAATAGTTCTTGCAAATACAGCAATCGACATTCCCAATTCTTCGATTTCATCTGATAGAATTTCCCCCGGTTGTATTGGAGTTCGTTTCATAATAATTTAATGATAGCCAACTATTTCGACATCCTCAGGTCCAAGGGAATCGGCATCCCATTTAAAGCAAATGCGCC
>CALEIL010000454.1 GCA_937876435.1 uncultured Bacteroidota bacterium | reverse complement strand
TGGAATCACAGCAATCACCTACTTTTTGTTGATCAAAGGGATCTCCGGAACTTCGTTCTACACGCCGGAATTGGAAGCAACGGTAGAGAATAATGCCGGACAAATTATATTGTATAGTTTTTTGGGATGGACTGCAGTGCTCTTTTTGCTCGACAGATTGTTCCATCTCAACATTCTACGCACTATGGTATTGATCGGCACATTTGCATTGGCTATGGCTTTTGCCGGCAATGATCTAGTCAACTTTATCGGAGTACCATTAGCTGCATTCAATTCATACGAAATATTTAAGGCCAGCGGAGCTCCCGCAGGTGATTTGTTGATGACAGGGTTGGCTGGTGCCGTGCCCACACCGACCATATTACTTCTTCTGGCAGGCATCATCATGGTGATCACATTGTACTTCTCGAAAAAAGCAAAATCTGTTCTTAAGACCTCACTTGATCTGGGGCGACAGGATGAAGGATACGAACGTTTTTCGTCCTACATGTTCTCACGAAGTCTGGTGCGAAATGTCACTGCCTTGAGTGAATTTATCAGCAAGGCAATTCCCGACAAAGTTCATGGGATCATCAGAAAGCAATTTGACGAAACACCTTTCAAGGCCAAACAAAAGAAACTCAAAAATGAAGCACCCGTTTTTGATCTTTTGCGGGCTTCCGTGACCCTGGTGGTGTCGAGTATCCTGATTGCCCTGGGAACCAACTTTCAACTCCCGCTGTCCACGACTTATATCACGTTTATGGTATTTATGGGGGCCTCCCTCGCTGATGGTGCCTGGGGAAGAGAGAGTGCTGTGTATCGCGTATCCGGCGTCCTTTCGGTCATAGGAGGTTGGTTTTTTACTGCCTTCTCTGCGTTTACAGTCGCGTTTATATTGCTCGTGACTTTCTATTTTGGAGGTATTATAGGAATCATAGCGGTTCTTATCATAGCCGGCGTGGCGGTGTATCGTACCCACCGGACGCACTCCAAAAGGATGTCTGATATTACTGAATATGAAAAACGATTTGAAGAAGGGGGGCTGACTCAGGAGAAAATCCTGGAACTTTGCAACAACTATGTCGAGGAATTTCTGACCCACTACGACGCGGCGATTTCCAAATCGCTTATGGCGCTGAAAGAGGAAGACCGGAGTGGTCTGAATGATGCCAGGCAGATGTTTCAACCTACCCGAAAACGATTCGAATGGCTCCAGTTACAATCCAGTAAGATATTTGATGACATTCCTGAAAATGAATTGGAATCAGGCCACGTATATATCATCGTGGTCGACTATTTACGTGAAATGGCTCTGCAAGCTGACTCCATTCTCAAAAGTAGTTTCAAACACGTGGACAACAATCACAAACCATTGATAGCAGATCAAATCATTGAACTGCAGGAAGTCCATGAAATGGTTAAATCGATATTCGAGAATATTATCATATCCTTCAAAACGCTGGATTTAGAAAATCTGACGGAGTTCAACGACCAATTACGCTCGTACGCCAATCATATCCGGGAGATCCGAAAGAAACAAATCAACCGGATCAAGAAGGGCAAAGTAGGATCCCGAAATACCATCCTTTATCTGCAGCTCCTAGGTGAATTTAGAAATATGACGTTGTTCGGCCATCGAATTCTAAGAGTTCTGGAAGACCTGGTGATCGGCCATGACAATATAGAACCAGAAGATTCTGAAAGTGGGAATGGTATGATCCCCCAGTCTAGTTTGGAGAACGAGAAAAAATCACCTGAAAATTAATGTAAGTTATATTCTTGCGATAAAATGATCGGATGCAATACTCAGAGTAATTATCTTAGTTATCCGAGAATGGAATCCCTTTGATCGGCGGAAAGGCAAACTGAGCGGTCGTTCCGTCCAGGAGCAAAATACAGAAGTAGGATGTGGGGTCTTTATACACTTCCTTAAACTCCGTGATCCGTTCAGAATCGACGATGTTTTTAGCGACCAATTCTTCCAGTGAAGTCGCATTCACGTACCAATCCAGATCTTCATCTATGGAATCGTACAATTTCACCCCCAATTCTGGCTTCACTTTGGAAAACACAAAAACGGGGAACTCCGAAATCTCATTGTCCAAAACGACTTCCTGAGCTTCAGCCAGCAGCGTTCTGAAACGGTTGTAACTGTTTTGAAAATCTCTTATGGTTTCTTCACTGTGTTGTGACATCATCACTTTTTTCTTTAACCAAATGCAACAAAGCTACGTTTTCAATGTGGCTTGTGTGAGGGAACATATCGACCGGTTGCATGGCGACACATTCGTATTTTTCTTTCCACACAGCCATATCACGAGCTTGTGTGGCCGGATTACAACTAACGTAAATGATTTTATTTGGTTCAAGACCGAGGATAAAATCAACCACATCAGGATGTAAGCCAGCGCGTGGTGGATCTACGATCAACACGTCCGGGGCACCATACCGGGCGATGAATGAATCCGTGAGGACTTCCCGAACATCCCCTTTGAAATAACTACAATTTTCAGCATCGTTAAGTTCACTATTTTTCAAAGACCATTCCACAGCTTCCTCCACTTCTTCAATCCCCACTACTTTTCTGACCCGATCAGCCAGGTATATGCCGATACTTCCCAGGCCACTATACAGATCATAAACGATTTCGTCCCCATCAAAATCAGCGAATCTGACCACCTGGTCGTACAACACTTTGGCCTGTCTCGAATTGGTCTGAAAAAACGACTTGGGGCCTATATGAAACAATTTTTCACCGAGCTTTTCTGTCATGTATGGCTCGCCGTGAAAGACATGAACGGGAAGGTCAAAGATGGTATCATTGACTTTGGGGTTGACGACGTACTGCAAAGAAGTAATCTCCGGAAATGCGGATAAGAGATCAGACAATAACGCGTCCAGGGCTTCTTGATCCTTTTCCTTTACGATAAGGATGACCATCAGATCACCCGTTTCGGCGGTGCGGATGATCAGATTTCTCAAATACCCCTCCTGACTCCGGGCGTTGTAAAAACTCAACCCCAATTCCAGAGCTTTTTCCCGGATATGATTCCGGATACCGTTGGAAGGGGACCGTTGCAACAGACATTCGCGGACGTCCAGTACTTTGTCAAATCTTCCGGGTCTGTGAAATCCCAGGCCTTTGAGTTCTGTCTGCTCATCCCGGTCACGCATCTCCGCCTCTGTCAGCCAGCGTTTATCCGAAAAGGTAAATTCCAGTTTATTCCGGTATTCGTATATCTCATCGCAGCCTATGATGGGAAAGAATTTTCCAATATTGAGCCCGCCAATCCGTCTCATAGCTTCTCTCACCGATTTTTCCTTCAATTCTATCTGGCTGGAATAGCTGAGGTTTTGCCACTTACACCCACCACAATATTCGAAATGGATACACGGAGGATCTACCCGCTGGGGAGATAACCGCAATATTTCCTGGATACTTCCCGTCCACATACCTTTTCTCTTCCTGATCAACAGGGCTGAAATCCGGTCTCCGGGTACAGCATCCTGCACCAAAAACACCTCTCCCTCATCGGTCCGGCACACGGCCATTCCCTTTGCCCCGATATCCACCACTTCTCCCTCTACCAATCGTTTTGTCTTGTTTCTTCTTCCCATTACCGGATTATTGTAATTTCTGTTCGTCTGTTTTTTTGTCGTCCTTCCCCGGTATCGTTTGATGCGATGGGTTGAGATTCGCCCTTTCCGACCGCAGTAATTCTGTCGAGACCGATACCCCGCCCGGTCAAATAATCCCGGACGGCGGTGGCTCTTTCCCGGGACAATGCCAGGTTATCTTCCGGTTTTCCTACGTTGTCCGTATGACCGGTCAACCTGATGGTGATTTCACTGTTTTTTTTCAGATATTCCGCCAGTTGATCAAGTTCAGTACCAGAACCCTCCAGAAGTCGGGCTTCGCCGGTAGCAAAAAGCACATTTTCGAGAATCAAAGTGCTGGTATCTTTCACCGGATGAAGACGGATGGTATCGGTCTGATCGCCTGTGAGATCATTGCTCATCGTTTTACTGAACGAATGAAGGAGATAATCACTTTTGGACACGGTTATTCCATATCGCCTGTCACCCTCGATCAAAAAAGCAGCGAACCCTTCCAGGTCTGTCGTAGTATGCCGAACCACCTTTTGTTGAGTCCAGTCGTATGCATCGACCGTCGCGCCCTCTATGCTTTGATCGGTTTCCGAATGGACGACTACCATTTTGTACAGGAACGTAGGTCTGGGACGGATTACCGGATCCACTTCAAACGAATACAGATCAAAACGGCCTCCTCGGGCTGAAGAGAAATAACCCTTTCGGCCGGAGGATTCAATAAATATTCCTTCCTCGTGTTCCACGCTGTTGATCGGATATCCCAGGTTGCGGATTTCCGACCATTCATTGCCTCGAATGCGGTGCGTCAGGAAAAGATCCCGTCCGCCAAAACCCGGCCAATAGTCCGAGGTGAAATAAAGCGTGTTTTCATTGGAATGCAAAAATGGATTTTCTTCATTGCCGGGTGAATTGACGGTCGGGCCCAGATTGATCGGCTCTATCCACCCTTCTTCGCCCCGTACGGTCAGCCACAGATCTCGTCCGCCAAAACCACCAGGTCGTTCGCTGCAGAAAATGATCGCTCTACCATCCGCAGACAATGTGGGTTGGGAATCCCAGGCCCTGGAGTTGATCCCGGGCATTAGTTGGGGGCTGGTCCAACCGGTATCTGTGCGAGCAGAGTAATACAAATCACACGATCCGATATTTTCAGCTCTGTTGCAAGCCGTAAAAACCAGCAAACTGCCATCCCCCGACAAAGAGACCGCTCCTTCGTTGTCCGGTGAATTGAGTGCGTCGAGAGGACTGGCTTTTGTCCATTGACCATCGTGAATACGGCTTTCATACAGATCTTCCTGGTTGGATCTTCTGGTCAAAATCATGTGTCTGCGATCGTAGGTCATACTGAGACCCAATTCATCACCCTCCGAATTGATGGAGTCTGACAGCGGTTGAGGGTCAAATTCTCTCGGAGCCTGGTAAAGGCTGTCCGCTACCCTATAGCTCCTCAGGTAGTATTCGGTTTGTTTTGTGATGTCGGGCCGGGGATTTTCCACGGCTTTCTGATAATCTTTCATGGCAACGCCAGCTTCCTGGAATCGATGTTCCTGCCAGAGACTTTGGCCCAGTTTGAAATGGAGGTAGGGGTTCTGATGATGGACATCGAGGTCCAGAGCTTTTTGAAAAGCGATGATGGCTTCCTGTGGATTTCCCGATTGGGCCAGGATACTCCCCCGGAGATCGTAGTATGTCTGGTCCCTCGCCGTATCCGGTAATTGATCCAGACAAAGGAGGGCATCTTTCCATTTTTCGTCCTGGTAATGACGTAGGCATGTCTGCAGGGAAGAGACAGCAGGCGTGTTTTTTTGCGGTACTTTTCCGGAAGTGCCACAACCATAGACCAATATTAGAAGTAAGAAGCCGATATATTTCATTCGTACCACAACGAACCGGAGCGGTTATCTATTTTCCAGAATCCCGATGGCTCTGGTGTTTCCGAGGCTTGCGGCTTTTTTTAGGTCTGCCTGATGGCCGTTTTTACCCAATTCTTTTTTGCTCAATGCCATTTCCACATAAATATCCCCGTCGGTCACGTATTTTTGATCCTCAGGGTCAATCTTCAATGCCTTGTTCAACGCATCGAGGGCTTCTGCCTGATTACCGAGCTTTTTCAAAACCAGAGCGTGCTTGTACAGGGAGGCTTTGACGTGGCGTCTGTTGCGGCTCTCCTCATCAAATTCCCGCTTATTGAAAAAACGCAATTCAAATTCCGCCTTTTTGTATTCTTCCAGATGGATCAGGCAGTCCGCTTTCAATCTTCTTGCGTGCCAGTGAATATCCTGAAGAGCCAACGAATACTTGATGGCTATTTCGAGATCCTCCAGGGCTTGCTGATATTCTTTCTTTTTCATTTTTAGCCTTCCCCGGCCGAGGAACGCTGCAGCATTGGTTTCATCCCATTGGATAGCCTTGGTAAAATCCCGTTCGGCATCGTGGTAGTTTTTGAGGATATAGTTGAGATAACCCCGCCGTTCGTATGCCTGGGAATGTTTGTCGTATCCTTCAATCGCCCCGGTCAACAAATCCATGGCCTCCTTTTCTTTCCCCTCTACATTGCTCAGTTTCTTCCCCTGCTGATAATTTTTGACGACGGCTTTGTCGCTTTTGGGTTCGATCCAGGCAAAGTGCATCAATTTTCCTTCCTCGATCATCCAGGCTCCGATATTTCCCGAAATCGCAAACTGCGCGGTATACGTGAGCAGACTCACGGTGGTTTTCCAGGCCTTTTCGGTCACGTTGATGACCGTCCTGGGTATCTCGATGGTCATCAATTCTTCATTGAACAATTGCTCTTCCTCAAAAATCAATTCGATTGATTTGTGGTAGTTGTCCACCCTGTGTCTGAACATTTTAAGACCCTTCGAAAAACTTCGTGGATTATCGAATTCTATCTTTCCCTGAAAGATACTTTTGTGGAACATGTGGACTATTCTTTATGCTGCCGGACAGGAACTAAACACCATCCTTTTTGTGATGAAATATATGTTGAAGTATAGCAAAAATAAGGAGTTAATTATTACTATAGCGGGTAAAATCTAAACTAATTTTAATATCCTGAATTCTGAGATTCGCAAATGGAAGCAAACTTTGAACAAAGATTGAAGCTAAAGCGTCATTGTCAGATGATAAGATATAAAGTATAAGTTCATATGACCCATAAAAAATTTTTAGTCACCGGCCTCGGCAATCCGGGTGCCAAATATGAGAATACCCGGCACAATGTCGGATACCTGATCGTGGACCAATTGGTGAAGGACCTGGAAGGTGAATGGAAGGACGAAAGGTACGGCTGGGTGGCAGAACTCAAACTCAAAGGCCGGACTATAGTCGTCCTGAAACCTTCTACCTACATGAATCTCAGTGGTAAGGCGGTATCGTATTGGGGCCGGAAAATGGATCTGACCTCACCGGAACAAGTCCTGGTAATAGTCGATGACATCAACCTTGATTTTGGCACGAGTCGGCTGCGGAAAAAAGGAAGCGCCGGGGGCCACAATGGCCTTCAGGATATCGAAGAAAAAATGGGGCGGAAGGACTATCCCCGGCTCAGAGTGGGAATCGGGAACAATTTCTATTCTGGTCAGCAAATCGATTATGTCCTGGGTGAGTGGACCAAAAAGGAGACCGAGGAGCTACCATTTATTTTGGACCGAGGGGTTCAGATCATTAAGAGTTACGTATTGGCAGGGGCGGATAAAACGATGAATGAGTTTAATCGGTAAGTTATTAGTTATCGGCTTTCAGCTTTCAGCTATCGAATTCCGAATCCCGCCTCCCGAATCCCGCTTTCCGCCTTCCGAATCCCGCCTCCCGAATCCCGAATCCCGCCTTCTACTGCAGGTTTTGCACAGCTTCCGTCAGCAGTTCCGGATTCATCTCCAGAGGGATGCCGGAATATTCTTCGATCCTGGCCAGTGCGGCCTTCAGATCGACGTGATCTTGTTTTTGACGCAGGTAATAGCTTTGCTCATCGTATATCCTGGTGAGATATTCCTGCTCGGTCTGCCCTGGTGTGGGGATACATATAGCCTTTTTTCCAAGAGCAACCAGATCCATAATGGTCGTATATCCTCCCCGGCAGACTATGATTTCTGATTGCACCATCAGCTTGTTGAGATCCACCGACGTCAGATATGGAAAATGTTCCATTTGACCCGTCGAATTTGGCGATGCATCGGCGGAAACTACCCCTCCCACCAGCGCGGTGGGAAATGAAAAACCCGTCAATTGTTCCCTGAGCAGAATTTCAAGATTTGTCCGCTGGGGCTCCGGGCCCGATATGACCGCCGCCAACTTATATTGCATCGGTAGATGATACCTTTTCATACGGGAAACCGGTCCTATATACCGGATCATGGATAACGGATGGTCATGGCCCAACCGACCACTCAAGCCGGGCGGTTCTGCAAAATCAGGTACCCAGCATTCGTCGTATTTCCGGATAAACCGGTGATTGAAGGTGTTGACGGCGGGATCGAGAACAGAGCCCGGAGTCAATATATTGATTTGATGGGTGATAAAGATGTTGTAGGTGTCCGACGTATAACAACCAAAGCGGTTGTCGCTGACCAGGATATCGTAATCTTCACCGGCCACGATCTTTTTGATCATCTGGTGTTCTTCCCGTACGGCGGTCAGGAGAGCCACCATCCGTCGACCTACGTTGAGAATAATATTGTTGGTGGGATAGGTGATGGAATATCCGGGTAATTCGTGAAACCGGGCCGTTGGAAACTCCAGTCGGAGTAATTCCAAAGGCCCGCCATCACTCGCAAAGTCCACCGTAAAGCCCTGCCGTTGAAACTCGTGGGCGACGGGTATGCATCTGGTCGCATGGCCCAGTCCCCAATTCAACGGACAGATGAGAACCTTTTTCATTCACTTTGTTCCAGAATAATCTCCTCCCCCTGCGAATCAAAAAACTTATACTGATTGATCGGCATATTTTGATCGGGCTGCATCTTGATCCACTTTTTATACTTCATGAACCAATTCATTTGCTTACTCGGGAAACCCTTTTTCAAATACGCGTACAAAAACGGATGTATCGTTATTTCAAATCGGGAATTGGGGCGGAGTTTGACCATGTATTCCAGGTCCCTTTCCAATTCATCGATCGTCAGGATCGTCGAATTGATCTTGCCGGTTCCGTTGCAGGAGGGGCATACCTCCGCGGTGGCAATTTTCACCTCCGGCCGTACCCTCTGCCTGGTGATCTGCATCAGACCAAACTTGCTCAATGGCAGAATAGTGTGCTGTGCATGGTCGGATTCCATAAACTCTCTCATCTTCTGAAAGAGGGTTTTCCGGTGTTCATACTTGCGCATATCGATAAAATCGACGATGATCAGACCTCCAATATCCCGCAGCCTCAACTGTCGGGCGATTTCCTGGGCAGCTTCCAGATTGACTTTGAGTACAGCATCCTGCTGATTCTGCGTCGAAACTTTGGGGCCGCTGTTCACGTCGATCACGTGCATAGCCTCGGTGTGTTCGATGACCAGATACGCTCCGCTATTCATGGTGGATGTCTTCCCGAATGATGCTTTGATCTGCTTAGTGATGCCGTAAGTATCAAAGATCGCCTGACGACCGCTGTACATTTGAACGATGTTCGCTTTCTCCGGGATGGTGTGATCCAGAAATTTCTTGATGCTGCCGTACAGGTCTTTGTCATTGACCGCTATCCGGGTAAAATCATCGTTGAGTACGTCACGGATCAAACTCTCCGTCATATCGAGTTCGCTCAATAACTTTCCTACCTTCTTATGTTCACTCATATTGTTGAACATCTTCTTCCAGTTTTCGAGCAACTCGTTCATCTCCTCGTGTAGATCAGCTGCTTTTTTACCCTCCGCTGCGGTTCGTAAAATCACTCCGAAATTGGCGGGTTTGATGCTATCTATCAATACCTTAAGACGTTTTCTTTCTTCGGTATCGCTGACCTTTTTGGAAATCGTCACGATATTGCTGAATGGAACCAATACGAGGAGCCTTCCCGGGATGGTGATTTCACAGGTCAGTCTGGGCCCTTTTGTCGAAATGGGCTCTTTCAGTATCTGCACGAGAAGCAGACCTTTCTTTTTCAGTACTTCATCGATCCGTCCGGTTTTGATGATTTCTTCCCGGAGATCGAATTCCTTCAGTCGCCAGGTACTGTTCTGACCACCGATGCTCTTATTCGTAAATTTCCTGACCGAAGGAAGTTTGGGTCCCAGGTCCGAATAATGTAAAAATGCGTCTTTGCTATACCCGATATCGAGAAATGCCGCATTGAGTCCGGGAACGAGCTTTTTGATCCTCCCGAGGTAAATATCGCCCACCACTATCTTCGAATCCGAATCCTGCTGGTGGTATTCTACAAGCTTTTTATCTTCAAGAATAGCAACGTCGACCTTTGTACTATTGGAATTAATTATCAGTTCTTTTTCCACTGTTATTTTTTTACAATGGCAAGACTTTGACTGTAAAGGTTAACACAAACTGAAATATGATTCAATCGTCTAGGGTTCGTCTGGCTTGTTCCCGTTTTCCGGGGCTCAGGGACGGGACATTATTACCCCGCATCAAAACGTCATCATCCTTATGAATGATGGTTTTGATTCAAACACGAGTCTATTTGATTCATCATTTTCAGTATCGCTTTGTATGGCTCACAAAGGCTTGGTTTTGATACAGAGGTCAAGTAAAATACTTTTATTTGACTTCCAAAGAAATGTAGCTGGCTTATGGAATTCACCTTTCATTCAAAACCTTACCTATTCTTAAATCGATTTTAGAATATTATTTCTTCTTCTTATGTCTGTTTTTGCGTAATCGCTTTTTTCGTTTGTGTGTAGAGATCTTATGTCTCTTCCTTTTTTTACCACTTGGCATATATTATTTGTATTTAATGATTAAAATCTATTTATTCTCACAAAGCTGGCTAAACCTGGCGCTTTGTTCACTTTCACCCACCTCCTTATACACGGTAGACAGCAGACAAATCGTTTCTTTGTTTTCCGGGTTGAGCTCATAGGCTTGTTCCAGTCGTTCGCGGGCCTTATCCCACTGTCCGGTTTGTATGGAAAATTTGCCCAGATGCACAAACACCTCTGGCTCCTGCGGGTAATTTTTACTTAGTTCCACCAATGAAAGCACGCCCAACATAGGATTCTCGTCGTCGGGCACTTTGATCATAAACAATACCTTTTCCAGTTCGACCTGGAAAGGATCATTTTCCATAGCAATCACCTGATCGTATAAGGATAGCGCTTTTCTCCTAAAAATAGTTCTGTGCGATGCATCCTTTTCTTGCTGTGCGCCAGTAGCGTACGTCCGGGCTGCCGATACAATATCTTCGGCAGTAGAACTCAATCCGGCGATAACTTCGAGGTAATGTCCTCCCAATTCCCACTCACTTCTGGAAACCCAGAAAGAGGCAAGTTGTTTAAGAGTGACCACCTCGTTTTGATCTGCCTGGTCCATCAGCGTCTCTACCATCGTCCGATCCTCCTCATTGAGGCTCGCGAGAGCTTCGTCGAGATGATCGTCCCAGGCGTGTTCAGCTGTCACCTCCCCATCGGCTCCTACAGTGCCTTCCTTATTGAGCTGGACCGTATCAAATCCAAAATAAAATATCTGGATCAGTATAAAACCACCAATAGCAAGCCAAAGCTGTTTTTTATTCCTCATTCTCATATTGTGCCACGTCTTCATCGGAGACCTGGTCTTTGACCGTGTCAATAAATATCTTGGCGGGTTTGAAGGCTGGGATATAATGTTCCGGAATCACAATAGCTTTATTCTTCTTAATGTGACGTCCAATTTTTTCGGCTCTTTTCTTGACTACAAAAGATCCAAAACCACGGATATATACGTTCTCTCCGTCGGCTAGTGTTTCTTTCACCTCTGAAAAAAAGTTTTCCAGGGTAACCAGTACGTCAACCTTGGGGACTCCTGTCTTTTCTGAAATGATGGCTACAAGTTCGGCTTTCCTCATGAATAACTGTTTGTTTTATTTCGATTCAAAATGGACGGCAAATTACGGAATTTTATCTGTCACGGGGAAATTATGTTGCAACCTTTTTTAAAAATATTTTACGCAAACCTATTAAAATCAATAATTTACAGAGTTTTTCCTGATTTGGCCGTTCTCGATGGCTTTATTTCAATTAATTTCTTTTTATTTAATCCAAAATTCAACCTATGTATTCAATGACCGGATTTGGAAGTGCCAGCAGGATGTACGATCCGTACAAGATCACGGTAGAGATCAAATCCCTGAACAGTAAATTCTCTGATATCAGAATCAAAGCTCCGTCAGAACTGTCGGTGCTCGAAATGGATATTCGTCAGATGGCTCTGGAAACCATACTTCGGGGTAAAGTAGAAGTCAGCCTGACCCTGGAGGGTCAGAATATGGAAGCCAATCTCAGCGAGATCGATGAAAGGGTATTCGCCAATTACTTTCATCAGATCCACCGGCTGGCCGATTCCCTGGACTTTGAACCGACCAACATACTTCCTTCGATTGTACAACTGCCGGGGGTGGTCAAACTTCTGGAGTTTAAAGTGGACCAGGATATGCAATCCAGTATTCTCGCTGCGGTGAGGCAGGCTCTCCAATCATTGATGAACCACCGGGAAACCGAAGGCCGGGCTCTCGCCCAGGCATTGAGAATAAGCACCGAAAAAATCGTCCATCTCCAGGAAAAAATTGCCGGCGTGGAAGAAGAAAGGATGATCCAGGTCAAAAATCGTCTGAAACTCAACCTCGAGCAAAACATCCCTCTGGACAAGATCGACACGGGACGGTACGAACAGGAGCTTATTTATTATCTGGACAAAATGGATATCCATGAAGAAATGGTGAGGCTCAGACAACACTGTGAATACTTCCTGGAAGAACTCGGAGGGGACGAAATGATCAAAGGGAAAAAACTGAGTTTTATCAGTCAGGAAATGGGTCGTGAAATCAATACCCTCGGCGCCAAGGCCAACCATTCGGAAATCCAGCGGTACGTGGTGGAAATGAAAAACGAGCTGGATAAAATTAAGGAACAACTCGCCAATGTGTTGTAGAAGATCGGGGATTGGGGATTCGGGATTGAGATTCAGGCAGCGATCGTCCGTAGATATGAGGTGATCTTAATAGGCTTATATATATGAATAAAAAGGAGAAATCTAATAAATGCATCGTGATAACGGCTCCGTCGGGAGCGGGCAAGACGACCGTGGTAAGGCACCTGCTCGCCAGATGGCCTGATCTGCTGGGTTTCTCAGTTTCAGCGACCAACAGACCCCGCCGGTTTAATGAAAAAGAGGGTCGGGACTACTATTTTCTGACAACCGATGAATTTCAGAAAAAAGTAGAACTTGATGCGTTTGTCGAATATGAAGAAGTATATAATGGCCGTTACTATGGGACGCTCCGCACCGAATTGGAACGGCTCTGGAATCAGGATAAAACCATCGTATTTGATATCGACGTGCAGGGAGCATTGAAAATAAAGGACAACATTGAAGCCGGGTGTCTGACAATCTTTGTCAAACCCCCCAATGAAAAGGTGCTGATCGACAGACTCAAAAGACGGAAAACGGAAACTGCAGAGGACCTTCAAATGCGCATCGATAAAATCAGAAATGAACTATCGTATCAAAACTGTTTTGATAAAATCCTTGTTAATGATATTTTGGAAGTGACCCTAAAAGAAGCGGAACTCATGGTGGAAGAGTTCCTGGAAATCAAAAAAGAATAAAGGATGCAGACGACTACAACCAATGGAATTCGCATCAGCGTCAGAACGTTTTATAGCAAAGAGCACTCTGATCCTCTTCAGGAAAAGTTTGTCCACGTGTATGAGATCCTGATCGAAAACCTGACGGAGCATCCCGTTCAACTGATGGCGCGGCACTGGCGTATTTTTGACGCGTACGGTGTCAAGCGCGAAATCATCGGGGAAGGAGTCATCGGAAAACAACCCATCATCGACCCGGGAGCCTACCACAGCTATTCTTCCTGGTGTCCCGTCACCACCGAAATCGGTCGGATGGATGGCCGGTACCAAATGGTCGATCTTCACACCGATCAGAAGTTTTATGTCAACATTCCTTCGTTTGACCTGGTGTTCCCGTTTGTGTTGAATTAGCTATTTGCCAAATTTGCCGGGTGCATTCAACGAAAAATACCTTTCAAAATTTATCACCTCAGGGAGCTGGCTTGGTTTATGATCCATGTGTCATTTTTTTCTCTGATCAATTTCTTCCGTTACAAAAAATCATTCGTGAGAATAATAGGTTTGTGACCAAATTCTCTCTTTTGGAAAGTATATCCCGGCTAAATAATCACTTACAGATAAGCCTCTTCCCGATTATCCGGGAAAATCGTACTTTAGTTGGAAAAATCGGATCCTATGAAATACCTCCTGATCTCCATGGTATGGTTGATAATTCCGTCATCACCAGCGCAATGCCAGATTCCCACACCTTATGGAGCTCTGCCCAGCCCCCGACAACTAGAATGGGCTGAGACTGAATACTACATGTTCGTCCATTTCAATATGAACACGTTTACCGACATGGAATGGGGAACGGGCGGCGAAGATCCGGCTTTGTTTAATCCGACCGACCTGGACTGTATGCAGTGGGCCCGTCTGGCGCAGAAAGCCGGGATGAAAGGGATTATTATCACCGCCAAGCACCACGATGGTTTTGTACTCTGGCCCTCCAGTTATACCGGGCATTCGGTCAAAAACAGTCCCTGGAAAAACGGGAAAGGCGACGTGCTTCAGGAACTACGGGAGGCTTGCGATGCCTATGGACTCAAAATGGGGATCTACTATTCTCCCTGGGATCGCAATCACGCCGATTACGGAACCGAAAAGTATCTGGAATACCTGCACCATCAACTCGATGAAGTCCTGACCCAGTACGGGGATATCTTCGAAGTATGGTTTGATGGAGCCAATGGGGGTACAGGATATTATGGTGGGGCAAACGAAGACCGGAAAGTGGACCGGATGACTTACTACAACTGGCCCAAAATCTGGAACCATGTTCGGGAACTTCAACCCAACGCTGTCATATTCAGCGACGCAGGTCCCGACGTCCGATGGGTGGGCAATGAGAGCGGATTTGCAGGTGAGACCAACTGGTCCACGCTCAACCGGGACCTGGTGTGGCCTGGGTGGCCCCACTACCAACAGCTTCAGTTTGGACATAAGCAGGGCAGCCATTGGGTACCAGCAGAAGTAGATGTGTCGATCCGACCGGGATGGTATTACCACGCATCGGAGGATCATAAAGTAAAAACCCTCCCAGAATTACTCGATATTTATTACCATTCGATCGGTCGCAACGCTTCCTTTCTGCTCAATATCCCGATAGACCGGACCGGGCAGATCCATCCGAATGATTCTGCCGGAATGATGGCGCTTGCGATGCAGTTGGAAAAAGATTTTGAGACCAATCTAGCCGCGGGACTACCCGTCAAAACGACTTCCTATCGAGGTGAAAATTCAGATTATGCGCCCGGGAATGTTACGGACGAAGACCCGGATACGTACTGGACTACCGATGAATTCACTCGCTCGGGCTCACTCACTCTCGACTTTGGCAAACCAACTACCTTCAACCGGTTTTTAGTGAGCGAATACATCCCTTTGGGTCAGCGGGTAGAAGCCTTTCACGTGGACATCCTGGATGAATCGGGTCAATGGAAGGAAATAGCCCGTGAAACCACGATCGGTAAAAAACGAATCCTCAGGTTGGCAGATGTGACCACATCCCAATTGAGATTCGTGGTGGATTCCGCGCTGGCCTCGCCCCTGATCAATGTTATCGAAGTATACCGGGCACCTGCCGTGCTATCACCCCCCGGTATAACCCGCGATGACCAGGATATGACCACTCTGGTCGCGGGGCAGGAAATGGCAGAAATTTATTACACGGTAGACGGATCGGATCCCGATAAAAATTCTACGAGGTACCATTCTCCTTTCTTATTCAATAAAAAAGGAAACATTCGTGCCGTTGTGATCGACCCGGTTTCCGGCAACACGAGTCCTGTGGTGCAATCCCAATTGGACATCCCCAAAAAGGGATGGAAGGTGAGATCGGGCGACCGGATGATGATCGATGGTGATCCACATACGTTTTCTTCTCTGGAATCCGGGAAAAGTGCGATCATAGACCTGGGTAATACGCACCGGCTTAGTGGATTAACCTATACCCCGGATCAGAGCCGGTATGCCAGGGGAATCATCCGGGAATACCGTTTGTCGGTAAGCCAGAACGGAGAAAAATGGAAAGAAGTGGCCCGGGGTGAATTTTCCAATATTAAGAACAATCCCATACAGCAGACGATCAGATTTTCACCAATCAAATCGAGTTATATCAAGTTCGAAGCTCTGTCCACGGTGGATGAAGTGGACGAATGGAGGATTGCTGAAATGGACGTGATAACGGAGTAATGGGCAGGCAATTTGAGTTTTGAATTTTGAATTTTGAATTGAGGATCCGGGGGGGACGCCTGACTTTCCGGAGTCCTGTCGATTTGGACTTCGGAAAGCAGAGGAAGAATGAGAGAAAAGAACGAAGGAAAAGCAGAGGAAGAATCAGGAACCCTGAAACCTGGCTACGACAGCCCTCTGCCGGGGTGGGCAGCATGCACGCTGGAGGATTCCAGAGCCTACCTCCTGATTCCGATCATGAGGAGGCAGACCTGGGCTTGAAACCAGAAGAAGAATGATAGATGAGAGCGGTGTTTGGAGAGACATCTCGGCCTCCCTTCCTTCAGTCAGCAGGCAACTTTAGAGTCCGGGATATCTATCCAGGGAAAGCTGACCACCGAGGATAAGCACACCCAAACTCACACCCACACAGCACCAAGCTGATAACTGATAGCTGATTCAATCCATTTAAAAAAGAAAATTTCGAAGAAGTATTTTATCTTAGGATCCTTTTAATAAAATTCTTTACCAAACCTGTATTAAAGTATGAAGAAAATCACCTTTTCGCTTGCCTTTCTAATGTTGACCGTATTCGTTTTACCAGGTTTTATGACGCCTCAGGATTCGGCTATCAAGGTAAAATTTCCCAAAAAAGTGGACTCCATCATCCAAAACAAATGCTATGGCTGCCATAGCCCTGAAGGACGGTCCCAAAAAGCCAAAAACAAATTGAACTGGGATGAACTGACCACCCTGGATATGGCTACACAGCTTCAAAAAGTGGAAGCGATCCAAAAAGTACTACGGGAAGGTACCATGCCCCCTAAAGGAATGATCGAAAGAAACCCAGACATGAAAATATCGGATGAGGAATCAGCCAAACTGGAGAAATGGGCGAATAAACTTCATCGTAAGATTTCCAGGAAAATGCCTTAAAACGTCATACTGGCAATGAGAGGATCGTTTTCCACACCTCCTCATCTACCGGTACGCCTTTTTCCATATTCTCAGCCCGGCGGAGCAACGTCCGCTCTCCGGGATAATATACCTTTTCACCAGGGAAGGCCGAGGCGTGTATGCTATTTACGATATCATCGGCAGAGGACTGGTACGTACTGCTGTACAGGGGATGGGTAATATCGATGCACAGGAACAACTGGGATAGGTTTGTTTCGTAAGGTTTTTGTCCTATCACATGGCTGGACGATCCCCCCGCCAACAGACTGACCATCAGATCAGTCAGGATACTCAGCCCTGAACCTTTCCACAATCCCGCTGGCAAAACCTTTCCGCTGTCTAGTATGGATGCAGGATCCCGGGTCAGATGCCCTTCCCTGTCCCAACCACCAGCGTAGGGCAATGACTGACCTTTCCGGGCGCTGTCTTCCATCTTGCCATAAGAGTACTGGGAAGTCGCCATATCGAGGACCACAGGTCCCTCCTCCCGTGGCACAGCCATTACGATCGGATTGTTACCAATAGACTTTTGATCGCCTCCCCAGGGAGCCATATTGGGGATTGTATTGGTCATACAGATGGCCATACAACCGTGTTCCACCGCCCACCAACCATAAGTACTCGCCCTCATCCAATGATTGGTATTGCGAAGAGCTACAGCACCCAGACCATATTCTTTAGAGAGTGATGCCGCCCTTTCAATGGCTAGAAAAGCGTTGAGAATTCCTGCTCTTTGATGACCATCCCATTGCTCTATAGCACCACCACTTGCCAGCAATTCCATCTCACCATTGATTCGGATAAACCCCGCTTTCACGTATTCGACAAATCTGGGGAACCTGTTGAGTCCATGCGATTCCACACCGTCACAGCTTGACTGGGTATGGGTATTCGCTATCAGCCGCGCATTTTCTTCATCAAATCCCAATTTGATATTGATCTCGAACAAAAGGGATTCAATTTCCGCAAATGGAAGTCTCATAGATATTTATATTTTTAAACCCCCTACAATCCCGTACATCAAAACTCACTGGGAACATAATCCACTTCCATGAATTCGCTCACTTCTTTTTTCCACACATTTTCGACAAAAGCCTGGTGATCCGGATGATTGTTGTAGGTATCATAACCAGCCTGATCGGCGAACTGCATAATCAAACCGAAATCGAAATTGTTCTTGGGACTGACTTCCCGGACGCATCTCAAATTGTGAACGGTAGAAATAGCCCCCAGGTCAAGTGCTTTTCTGATAAACATTTGTTCCTCTTCGGAACCCTTTTCGTGTTTTAACTTGAAATAGACGGTGTGTGTAATCATATCATCTTTGGTTTGGGGTGCTCCACATTGAACCATCGCAAAAGCAGCGATCAAAAGCACGCCCATTAAAAATAAATTTTTCATATACCCATGATTTTAAAAGAAGTATAATAGCTTTTCCAGCCACTGGTATCCAAAGATAAGCGATATACCTTCACCGCGCGAAAGAATGATCAAATATAATTATTGAATCGTATACCCTCCATCGATCACCATCGATTGCCCTGTGATGCCCCGGGCTGAATCTCCTCCAAGGTAGAGAGCCGCCTCGACGACTTCGTCCGTATCGATCAATCTTTTCTGCGGAACCAATGGAAAAATGACTTCTTCCAAAACCTTATCCGCAGTAATATGCCGGGTTCGGGCAAGATCTTCAAACTGTCCCCTGACCAGCGGAGTGTCGACATAACCAGGACAAATGGCATTGGCAGTAATTCCAAATCCAGCCCCTTCCAGTGCTGTGACTTTCGTCAATCCGATCAATCCGTGTTTGGCGCTATTGTATGCAGCTTTCCCGGCAAATCCCACGAGTCCGTTGATGGATGCGATATTGAGGATGCGGCCAAACTGCTGCTTTTTCATAACGGGAAAAACCTGTTTGGTCAACATAAAAGGCCCGGTGAGCATGATCCGGATCATTTCTTCAAATTTATCAGTGGGGAAATCCTCCAGCAAAGCCACGTGCTGTATGCCCGCGTTGTTCACCAGGATATCGATGCTTCCAAATTCAGCGACCGTCTGTGCTACCGAAAATTTCACTTCCGTTTCATTGGTCACGTCACATTTGATTCCTTTCACTATAAAGCCCTCCCGTTGAAGCTCAGCGCTTCTTTCGACTATTTCTATTTCATCGACATCGGTCAACATCACCCGGGCACCCGCCTTTGCAAATCCAAGCGCAATTTGTAGACCTATACCACTCGCTGCTCCGGTCACAAAAACCGTTTTATCCTTAAATGAAGTATGCAAATCCATAAAGTCCAAGTTTTTAAATCAGAAGCATAAATGGCATCATTTAAACGTCTCCCGATTGAACGGGTTGATAAATATCAGAAAAAATATCAGACCAAATCCCAGTTCATAAACTTCCCATTTCCGATCGGCCGTGATCAGCAGGATGACCACAGTAATCAGCGCAAATACCAGGGTATGATGCCATTGAGCAACGGGGATGCCCCAGGCATCAATGGTTTTTTGGATCCAGCCCACTTTCCTGTACAAATAAGGCAGGACAATCAGATACAACGCGGTAAATAGTCCGAGTAATTGACTAAATATCAACTTGTTGAGCTTGGTTTCTCCGACGACAAGATTGTGGATATTGGTTTCTTCCTGCGCATTTCTTTCCATAAAATATTCGTTCGTTTCCCAGCCAAAAATTCGTTGTCCCCAGGATATCTCTTCTCCCGCAGCAAAGAAAAACATGACGATGAACAAACCCGTCCCGGCCAGCCACATCCACTTCCGGTGTTTCCACATCCGAACCAGCCGAAGACCGGAAACAATCGCTACTCCCAGTAAGGCCAGGGTTGTCATATTTTCGACTATTCCATCTTCGTTGGCGAACCGTTCGTTGAAAAAACTTTCATTGCCGATACTCAAAAAAATAGCGACGACACAAACGACGGTTAATAACAGATATGTCCACCGCTCTGTCGTAGTCATTTTCCCTAAAATCGAATCCCGAAATTTGCCTGTGCTCATGGAGAAATTATTTGTTTAAAGTTGACATCAAATACTAAGGTAGTAGATTTGGTGATCTTTCGTAAAAACGCATAACAAGCAATAGACTAAATGCTTCATCACATCGACGATTTTTTTTTATGGTCTATTCTAGTACTCCGTCAGGATAAAGATTTAAGAATCATTCGAGGATATTTTGAGTC
>CALEIL010000453.1 GCA_937876435.1 uncultured Bacteroidota bacterium | reverse complement strand
TTCTAAACTTCTTTTCGATCCGGATTAGGGGGGTCAATATGCTCCGGATTATCCAGGAGACACAGGCTGTAATAATGACTGTGATAATGGGATGGTTGGGGGCAAAACGGAAAGTTATAGTATATTTGGACGGGCCGCAAATCAAATGATTTGAAAATAACATTCTACGCTTACCTATTTTTATTTCTGATATCATGCAAACCAGTATCCCAAATGGGGCTGGCAGATCAATCTGGGTATTTGCAGGAGATAAAAATGGAACTCGAAAAAAAATGGCCCGAGAACAGGACCATAAATTTAGTCTTTCACGGTCATTCCGTTCCCGCGGGTTATTTTAAAACTCCGGTGGTAAATACACTGGATTCCTATCCATTTCTCCTGCTCCAAAGACTGAAAGTACGGTATCCCTATGCGGTCATAAATATCATAAATACGGCCATTGGGGGTGAAAACTCTATCGAGGGAGAAAAGAGGTTTGAATCCGAGGTGTTGATACATAAACCCGACGTGCTGTTTATCGATTATTCCTTGAACGACAGAGGAGTCGGATTAGAAAATTCGTACAAGGCCTGGGATAAAATGATAAAAGGAGCCTTGAAAAAAAATATCAAAGTGATATTGCTGACTCCTTCGCCGGACCAGAGAATTAATATGCTCGAACCCAATAATCTATTGGAGCAACACAGAAATCAAGTGGTCCGGTTAGCCCAAGAAAATGGAGTGGGATTAATAGACAGTTATTCTCTGTTCAAGGACAGAATAATCGCTGGTGATAACGTGGCTGATTATATGTCTCAGGTCAATCATCCGAACCAATCCGGACACCAATTAATCGCTGATGAAGCGAGCACATATTTTGAATGAAGGGGGGTGAGTCAATAGCCGGGTGACCGCACAGTTCGTTTAGTCCGATTTTGTGCATAATTCGTGTGTTTTTAATTTGGTCTCTTGCTGAAAACAAGTTAATATTGAGAGAATATCAGGTTCCTATCCCTCAGGAGGCATCGTTAACTCAAAATCCGTGGTACGTTTTTGTACGCCCCTGAAGCATATAGAACATAAAGTGAAAACATGACCAGGAAAATTATTAAAATCTTTCTCCGACTTGCTATAGGATCAAGTTTTTTATCTGCCGTTGCTGACCGGTTTGGGTGGTGGGGCGAAACCGTATCTGTATGGGGGAACTGGAATAGCTTTTTGGAATACACGCAGGTGATCAATCCGTGGTTTCCAGAATCATTCATCCCAGTGATTGGAATGGTAGCCACCGCTGCGGAAATTGTCTTAGGGATATTTCTGATACTCGGAATTAAAACCGAATTGATGGCTAAATGGAGTGGATTCCTTTTGCTTCTGTTTGCGTTTTCTATGACATTTTCGATAGGATTAAAAGCTCCATTAGACTATTCCGCATATACAGCATCAGCCGGAGCATTTGCCTTGAGCTTAATGACAGAAAAATACCTGGAATTCGATTGCGTCATGACGAGCCGTCGGGGGCTAAATGGTAATCTGTGAAATGAAATTATCTCTCCTGATTTGGTGGATCGTATTGATGCTTATTGGTACTGCTTGCTCGGAGAGTGAAACATTGGTCGAACGTACTTCGATGGTCTTTGATACTGTTCGAGTGGATATGAACACGGCAAAGTCTGTCACGATTGATGAAGGCATCGATTCACTCCTCATCATTCCGTTGGAATCATCTCCGGAAGCTATTTTTGGAACTATCGAAAAGCTCATCGTATCGGATAGTTTGATTTTTATAAAGGATAACAGGTACTCGAAATCCATCTTTGTTTTTGACATGACAGGTCATTTTCAATTTAAAATATCCAACGTAGGTGCTGGCCCTGGCGAGTATGAGGATATTTTTGATTTTGATGTAAGCGGGGAGGACATTTATGTTAATGATAGCGGAAGAAAGATTCTTCAATACTCAAAAATTGATGGCAGATTTAAAACCGAATATCAGTTTGACTCATGGGCCGGATGGGATATTGCAATTACCTCAGATTCACCGACCAGAATCCTGTTCAATAGGATGTTTGGTCGCGACGGGCGAATCGAAAAGGAATTGGGGCGATGCCTGATTTTTTCAACTTCTACCCAAAACGATCGGTACGAATGCCTCTATGATTATCATCCGATATTTGAGGAAGAGTCCTACAGGCCTTCAATAGTTTTTGCCCGAAATGACGAAGAGGTATTCTTTTCTCCAGCTTATACGTATCAACTTTATAAATATTCAAATCAAAGGGCTAAACCATTTATATACCTGGACTTTGGCGAAGATGGTTTTGACAACGAACAGTTGACATCCATTTACAAATCAAATCCATCCGCATTTGGATTCTTTCAGGAAAACCCGATTATTCATCATATACTACAATGGGCCATTACTGACAATCTAATGTGCATGACTTATTCCATTTCAAATTTAAGTTATTCCATTTTCATAGACCTAAATTCAAAGACGGTTTACAAGGAGGGTCAAAGCGTGATGAGTCGTCTGGTATATGGGTTTACAATCCCGCTCCCGGTGGCATCAAATGGGGATTGGTTGGTAGGTTATGAAGAGGTCGGGAACTTATTACGGAGCAGGGATCGCGATACCGATGAAAAGCGGAATAAAGTGCTTAAAGAGAACAATATCGGCGCCTTAAATCCAAACGACAATCCTTTGCTTATTTTTTATAAGTACGATACCGGAAAGCTGCATTAGCAGAATCTCCACAAGTTGTCGTTTCATAAGATAGTGGGTAATGGGGAGTGAAACTTTTTTGAGTTAACCAGGGTAGATCCTGATATTGATTTACACGACTATCCCACATAAATACTGATCAATCTTGAGCGAAATAAAGAATTTTTTAAACAAGCCGGCCATTAGCGAAATGCACGACGTAAATATATTAGGCGGAATGAAAAAATCAGTTTATCTATTGTTACTACTATTTATAGTTGGATGCAAGCACAGCTCTGATTCGAAGTTAACTGCTTTTGCTACTCGGATATCTCCAGACCTTGGACAACCAAAAAGAGTAGCACCACACCTAAAGCATTACCTCAAGTATGATGCTGACACTATTGCATTTACTAACGTAACGATCATTGATGGAACTGGAGGCGCGATAAAATATAATCAAACCCTCCTGGTCGAAGGTGATAGTTTGAGTGCAATAGGCCAGGGCGATGAAGTCATCATCCCAGAAAATGCCACGATTATTGATGCTAACAGAAATACTATTATTCCTGGCTTTATAGGTATGCACAATCACTTACATATTCCCCAGTTTCCTGACATAACGGAAGTAGCAGTGAAATTGTATTTGGCATCCGGAGTTACCACAATACAGACGTGTGGTGCCGCATCCCCGTATGTGGAATTGGATTTTGCATTAAATATTGCAAGAGGAAATAAGATTGGACCTGACATAGTTCCCAGTGCACCATTTATTGACGGAGAGGGCGGCAACCCAAATATGATAATTCCGAGAAACGAAACACATCTACGTGATACAATGCAACATTGGTTGAAACAGGGTGTGAAATGGTTTAAAGTTTATCGAAATATCACTCCTGAAAATTTGCAAATAGTGATCGATGAAGCTCATAAAAACGGCGCTAAAGTGAAGGGCCATTTATGTTCTGTGACCTTTGAAGAAGCCACAAAATTAGGAATTGATGGTATAGAACATGGCTTGAATAGTACCAGTGATTTTAGAACCAATAAGGGATACGGCGTTTGTGGAGGGGATCTAGAATATATGGATACAATCACCGTGGCAAGTCCAAAAGTGAGAAATTTGCTCAGATTGATGAATGCAAACAACGTTGTGCTTACCTCCACCCTTTCCATTTTCGAGGCAAGTATTCCAAACAGAGGTTACGCGGATCATAGAAGTCTGAAAGTGATGTCCCCCTATTTAATCAATCAATATACTGAAAGAAGAAAAGCATTTGAAGAACAGCTGAAAGACCACACAAGGAACGATAGATTGGAACGGATTATGCAGTTTGCTTACCAGTATTATAAATTAGGGGGATTACTGTGCAGCGGTGTAGATGCGGGTAGGCACATAGTTCCTGGTTTTGGAGACCAACGAAATTATGAACTGCTTATTGAAGCTGGCTTCTTACCAGAAGAAGCCATTCAGGTGATGACAGGAAATGGAGCCCTGGCATTGGAGCTTCCTGATATCGGAACAATTCAAGAAGGTAAACGTGCAGATTTTATTGTTTTGAATGGGAATTTACCGGAAGATGCTTCGGTCATAAAAAAAGTAGATGCCGTTTTCAAGAAAGGCGTTGGCTATGATCCTCAAAAGATATTAAAAGATACAGTGGGTAAACTGGGATTGGAATGAAAAATGTACCCGGTGCGGCAAATGAAGATTTTGAAAGAGGTATTTTGGTTCCGATGCAGAAATTTAAAAATGGACATGAACGACACAAAAGTAACAGTCTTGTTCATGATTCAATCAGAGATAGATGATTTTCGTTGACATACACTTGAATTGAGCAAAGTCCAAAAATCTGCCACTAACGCCGAATGAAAGGAGCATTTTGACACACTATCCGGGGTGATATATACGTATAATATTTTTGAAGTTCGAAACTTTATGAATCGGAGTACGTGCCACATTTTAATTTTGCCCATTA
>CALEIL010000452.1 GCA_937876435.1 uncultured Bacteroidota bacterium | reverse complement strand
TCCTCGAATGGTTCTTAAATCTTTATCCTGACAGAGCCCTAGGAACTTAGGATTTGATGCACTAGTTTATAAGGCCTAGCTGGGCGGTCCAGGTCCATGAGAATACAGATACATCCGCTCCTACACCTTCGGATGGTTCTGATACTACTTTGGTACCGGAATTGGTCAAAACCTGGATCATTAAATCATTCATCTCCTGAGTCAGGGACTCAGCGCATGGATTGGCGTACAGGCTGAAAACAGTTTCCAGGGTAGAAGACGTCACCACCTCCACGTTGTCAAATTTGAGTCGGGGCTCATCATCTACGAGATAATCGTATGAATCGGTTTTGTTGGCGCATCCGTTGTCTGCATCAAACGATTCCCGGATCAGTACGGTCGCTTTGTCTCCGTATCCTACGAAAACTGAGTTTTTAATCGTGCCCTGTCCTTTGGATTTCAGATCAGCACCGGTTCCATTGCCCCCTGTAAAGATGAATGTACCTTTATCTATGGTGAATAATCCATCGTCGGCTGTGCCTTCGGGTCCGTCAATTTCAAGCGCTTTGTCCGAATCATCTCCGCCATGGATGACCAGGACGTTTTCGATCGTACCTGAGTAGTTTTGATCAAGGTCAATCGCGTCGTCTCCCTGGTAGGTCACGATAATATTTTTGGAATTGACCGTACCACCAAAGTACTCTACACCATCATCCAACGTCGCTACCACCTCGATATCTTCAAAAACGGTTCCGGTACCCACACCGCCCAGCGTAATTCCATTGATTTCGTTGCCTTCTCCGATCAGGGCCCCACCGTGGCGTACCGAGATATATTTGAATACGCCGGAATTGTCCGCAGGATCATCTCCTCCATATTTACCAAATTCTTCGTCCGCAGGAATCCCTTCGATCTGCGCTTCTGTGTCTCCATCGCCTGCAGAAATGGGTGCTTTCCCCAGAATGATCAGTCCGCCCCATTTTTCGCGGTCATTTTCGGTGAGGTTGTCTCCCCATTTTTCACCCAGTTGGATATTGTCGAGTACAGAGGTGAAAATGATCGGCTGATCTGCAGTACCTTCAGCGATGACCTGACCACCACGAGCCACTATCATTGCTGATGCCACCGAACCTACGCCTTCCCTTCCCTTGATGATAGTTCCAGGTTCGATCGTGACGGTGTGTCCGTTCATAACCACAAACTTCTGATTGATCTCGTAATTTTTATCCGCCGTAAGCGTCATGTCCCCCGTAGTCAGACCGGACAAGATGACAGTCTCCACGACTTCCTCTATTTTGGTCAGTTGAATATCGACTTTTGTTTGATTGCTTACGTTCTTGTCTTCATCTTCGTAGCCATCTTTTTTGAAAACCAGTATGCCATCCTTGTTGGCGTTGAGGGAGTAAGCACCTTCTCCATTCGTAGTAGTGCTGGCTATTCCGGAAGAAACCGTTACGTCCGATACCGGATCTCCGGATCCCGCTTCCGTCACAATACCTGCTACCGTAATTACATTGGTTTCTTCGACAGGATCTTTTTCATCGTCGCAGCTCCAGAAAATAAGAGCCAGAGCCAGTAATGAAAAATTCAACATTGTTCTTTTCTTCATGTTTTTCAAGTTTTTATTCTTTAATTTGGTCGCAAAATTACCGTGGCAACATGAACTAAATGTTAAGCGTGGTTTATCAAATCATGAATAATGTTATTTGTAAGGAGCTGGCGATAATGCTTATATAATATTGGTGCTCCAATCATTAAATTTCAATTTATGACGGATTCATTTTTACCGTATCATCAACACCGGGCTTCGATAGCCATCCGGGCTTGCAGGCACAGAAAAAGCCCGTTTCCCCTGCTCGGATACGCTAAGAATCTACCACATTACAACCGTCAATTGATTGTGAAACAGATCACTGGTCCAAACCTTAAATAATTTGAATACTTATTTGTCACTGTTGCGAACGGAATGGTCCAAAGAATTTAAGGATATTACCAGTTGGTTGTCCACCTTGCAATACGTACTGGCCTCGACTTTTATAGTGTATCTTATATTCCGGGATTTGTCAGGCAAAATGTGGCTGGCCCTTTTCTGGGTCATAGCCATTTTTTCATTGATCAATGCTTCGGTCAGCGCTTTCAAGGATACCTTTTCCCGCGACTATATATGGCTTTATCAATTGTATACTCCAGAGAATGTATTGATTTCCAAACTTATATTTTCCATCATCAAGAGCGTTATCATGCTTTTGGTATTGTGGGGAATGATGATTTTGTTCTTTGGGCAGGCAATCCGGCAGCCGGGGGGATTTTTTCTTTCCCTGGTCCTCGCTGCGCTCAATTTTAGTGCGATCAGCCACCTGGTCAATGCGATCGCGCATCGTACGGATCGATCCCAGTCGCTGTACCCTGTGTTGAGTTTGCCTTTGATTATTCCGGTGATCCTCGAGTTGTATAATATGGGGGCAATTACGATGGGGCTGAATCCCGCTGCCAACAACTGGGCGTCAGATGCATCGATCCTGACTGGGCTGGGACTGATCTTCTCTGTGGCGGCTTTGTTTCTTATCCCATATGTGTGGAAGGAATAGGGGACTTCCGAACTAAGGCCTGAAGTCCTGGCATTTTCACGATCTCCAATCCCTGATCCCACTTCCCCAATCCCTGATCCCGCTTCCCCAATCTCTGATCCCGCTTCCCCAATCCCTGATCTCGCTTCCCCAATCCCTGATCCCGCTTCCCCAATCCCTGCTCCCTGATCCCTGAATCCCGGTCAAAATTATCCTTATACTGAAGTTCTGATATTTAAATGAACTAATTGTATCTTTGCCTCGGTAGAATGGGTAGTTGTGGACTTTACCGTCAGGTAGTTCGGCAAAATTCCAGAATCGTGAAGAATTATAGCATTTATTATGGGCTACATTGGGGCTTTACTCTGTTATATCGATATTGATCAAAGTAAAGTATTTCCGTGTCAACAATGCTGGAGTAGAATTGTATTTTAAAATGGTGGATGATTTATAAGAATTGATCAAGAAATGTAGAATAAAAATGAACGATACAGAGTCATTCTGTCCATATTTATCTGAGCGTCTGTCTTATGTTTTTTTCATAACCATCAATAGCCATTAATATGAAGTGGTGGAAGATTCTGGCAATAGTCATATTGCTATACGTTCATATCGCAGGATTGCTGATACCGATCGGGACGGGGATTACCAGGGTGGATCCGTATCAGATAAAGGCGGGGGAGGAAGTCTCCATGACTATCAACACCTACAACGTGGTGTTGGATCAGACCAGCCCCGATCAAATCCGCACCTGGCTCAAATTCGATGACACCCATCTGATAGCCGGTCAGGATAATTCAATCACTTCCGAGAACGAAATCGTCACTACATTCCGGCTTCCAGTTTCACTACCGGATGGGAAGAAAAATGGTGACCTGACTCTGATCATGGATGTTCCCGGTCAGGGGACTCCCGTATTGCCCCGGGCAGCATTCGTTTCGGTCGGTGAAACACCCGGTTCGTCCGCTTATCAATGGGAAAATATCGATCTGACCAACCTGAATGTGGTGTCCAAAATGCATTTTCCTTACCGTTCCATATTGCAGGAGACCATCCGCAATACCTACTTTCACGTGAGCTTGTGGCTTGCTATGATGATCCTTCTGACCGGAGCTGTTGTATTTAGCATACTGAATCTCAGAAATGGATCTTTGCTCAATGATTCCAGGGCCTACGCTCTGACCGAGGTCGGATTTTTCTTTGGCATCCTGGGGCTCACTACGGGTATGATATGGGCGCAATACACCTGGGGTAAAGCCTGGTCCTGGGATATCAAGCAGTTGACCACGGCCATCGCCTTATTGATATATGCCGCTTATTTTCTTCTCCGCAATTCAATCAAGGACCCTCATCAGAAAGCTAAGCTCGGAGCCGTGTACAATATCTTTTCGTACGTGGCATTGATCCCCTTGCTTTATATTATCCCCAGGATGTCTGAGAGCCTTCATCCGGGAAGTGGCGGCAATCCGGCATTGGGAGGGGAAGATCTGGACAGTACCATGCGTATGATTTTTTACCCCGCCGTCATCGGATGGGCATTGGTGGGTCTTTGGATGTCAGAATTGATATCAAGATTCCGTCAATTGAGAATTATCACAAATAAATCCTAATTTCAAGAATATAATAACAATAATATTGGGTATATATGTCAATTATAACTATTTTTGCGGCCATGTTGACGTTAGCTGGTGATTTTATGTACAGTATGGGTAAAATGTATGTGGTGGTGGCTGTTGTGGTGTTGGTGTTGGTAGGCATTTTCGCATATCTCATTTTTATCGATCGGAAAATCAGTAGATTGGAAAAGCAACTAAAGCAGGATAATGGCAGAAAATATTAAATTCTATGAGAGTTTCAGTCGTCATTTTGACAATGCAGCTAAATTTACCCAAATTGATTCCGGTATTCTGGAGCAGATCAAAGCCTGTAATGCAGTCTACCAGATGAGGTTTCCCGTTGATATTGACGGGAAAATCGAAGTCATAGAAGCTTACCGGATCCAGCATTCCCATCACAGATTACCAACCAAGGGTGGAATCCGATACAGCTCGGTGGTCAACCAGGAAGAAGTCATGGCGCTTGCCTCTCTGATGACTTTTAAATGTGCCCTGGTGGATGTCCCGTTTGGTGGTGCCAAGGGTGGTGTGAAAATCAGCCCCCGGAATTATACTGAAAAACAGCTTGAAAATATCACCCGCCGGTACACGACGGAACTGATCAAAAAGAAATTTATAGGCCCCGGGATCGATGTGCCCGCTCCTGATTATGGCACCGGTGCCAGAGAAATGGGGTGGATAGTGGATACCTATCGTATTCTGGGAGGAGAAGATATCAATGCGACCGCCTGTGTGACCGGCAAACCAGTCCAGATCGGTGGCATTCGCGGAAGAACCGAAGCGACCGGCCGGGGAGTGTATTACGCTACCAGGGCGATGCTGGAGGACGAAGAACTGATGAACCAAATCGATATGCCCATTGGCACCAAGGGGAAAACGGTGGCGGTTCAGGGGTTGGGCAACGTAGGAGCAAATTCTGCTCTTATCTGTCAGAAAGAAGGAGGAATGAAAATTATTTCTGTTTCTGAATACGAAGGGGCTATTTATAGTGATGACGGACTCGATGTGGAGGCATTGATCCGGCACCGTGAAATGACCGGATCTATTCTGGATTTTCCTGGTGCTGAGAATATGCAGGACCGCGAACAGACCTTGTACGTGGATTGCGATGTCCTGATTCCAGCAGCGCTTGAAAATCAAATACACGCCGGGAACGCTCACCTGGTCAAGGCCAGAATCATAACCGAGGCTGCCAATGGCCCGGTCACAGCTGACGGCGAACAAATCTTACGGGAAAATAATACGCTCATCATTCCAGATCTCTTTGCCAATGCAGGAGGGGTGACGGTGTCTTATTTTGAGTGGTTGAAGAACCTGGACCACGTCCGATTTGGTCGGATGGATAAACGCTTCAACGAGAACACCTATCTGAATTTAGTCAATCTGATCGAACGACTCACCGGTGAAAAAGTAGATGGGGTAGAGAAAATGAATTTGACACGCGGTGGGGATGAAATTGATCTGGTCCGATCAGGACTGGAAGAAACTATGATATCAGCCTATAGCTCCATACGTGCTGAGATGAAAAAATCCAATATACCGGACCTTCGGACCGCCGCTTACGTGGTGTCCCTCAATAAAATAGCTGACGATTATTCGCAGCTCGGTGTATTCCCATAATGAATTTATTGGACCAAAAATGAACTAAACACAACCAAGGGTTTATTGAACTTCTACTTGAGTTTAATTGAACCAAAGTCAGAAATTACACTTATAAATATTTACTTAACCTAAAATTAAATCATGGCAAATTTAAAATTAGACGCAATTGATAAGCAGATTATCAAGATTATGCAGGAAAACTGCAAGATTACCAACCTGGAATTGTCCAAAAGAGTAGGACTTTCTCCAGCACCCACTCTGGAACGAGTGAAAAAACTTGAAAGCAATGGCATCCTGGCCAGTTATCACGCTCACGTCGATCGCAACGCGATAGGATTGAGCGTGCAGACCTACCTGCTGGCCGAAATTGCCTGGCATATTGACGATGCTTTGGACAATTTTCTCGAGAAAATCGACAAAATCGATGAAGTGGTCGAATGTTATATCATCACAGGGGAAGCTGACGCATTGATGAAGATCATTTGTAAGGATATCCCCAGTTACGAGCATCTGCTATTCAAAACCCTCTCAAAAATTGAAGAAATTGAGCGTCTGAAAACTCTGATGACTTTGTCTCAGGTCAAAAACACCCACGTTCTTCCATATGATTATGACGATCCGTCTTAATTATCCCTGTTTTTGGAACAGAGATAGTATGCGGAAATCTTAGTTGCATTCATTGTTTTTCAATACATTATTCGACAGATCAAGGTATGACCGAATAAAGTCTCATCATCAAGACGAGACCGGAGGTCCGGTAGAACTTTGTTGAGACAACCGGGGAACTCTATCCGAGTGTGGGCAGGGTATGGCCTGTGTCACATGAGGGAGGAACCACGAAGTGATGTCAAGATGGGGAAGAACGTGATAGGTTTTTTTAGATTTTGGTGCACTATAAATTATCCCTGATAAAGGGTTTGGTCAGGTGACCCGAATCCCGGATGCTGGATACTACGGACGCTTTATTTATGTGTCTCCCACTCGCTGGAGATGTAAAATCCATAAGTTTGTCTGGTAAAGTATTTCGGTTTCAGGATTGGGAACACTATGTTTGCAGGATATGGGGATCACGACAAATATATATAGTTGAAGAATTCACTATTATGGCAAATTACGTCACCAGAAGGAACTAAATCGTTTCTTTTCGGGACGATGCACGTGCGTGATCTCCAGGCCTTCACGGGCCTGGATCAGGTCCTCCGGTGCATTGATCAATCGGATAGATACTATTCCGAGATTGAAATGGATACGTCGGGCCCCGGGGCTCTCATAGAATTTCAGAAATTTCCCGAGGGAAAGGATCTGACAGACCTGATCTCGGGTCATAAGTATCAGCGCCTACGAAGAAGTATCCTACGATCATTTGGACTGAACATTGATCATTTTAGCCATCTGTATCCCATGATCATTGCTAATCTGATTCAGACTTCTATCCTGAGTCAGGCTTCTGATGTCATCATGGATTATCATCTGTATCGGTACGCCAGTAACCAGGGAAAAGAAATGCGATATCTGGAGAGTCAAAAGGAGCAGTTGCGTTTGTTTCACAGTATACCCATGGAGTATCAGGTCCGGTCGCTATTGACCCTTGGGAGGCACCCTGCGAAAGCCAAAAAACAAATAATGAGTCTGTTGACCGATTATTCTGAGAAGAATATCCGACTACTCTACCAAAGATCGAGAAAGCAATTGGGGAAATTGAGGCACGTTTTATTATATCAGAGAAACAGGGATATGGCCCAATTGCTCATCGAAGAACTAAATTCCAATTCTGGTTTCGTCGGGGTAGGGGCAGCTCACCTTTTCGGATCCAAAGGCATTCTTCGATTGATGAAAAAAAGTGGATTTAAAATACAACCTTTGTAAAACAACAGGAATTTATGAAAAAATCAAAAATACAAATAGAGGTATCCCTCGATGAAGATCAGGTTCCTTCCGAAATCAGATGGAAGGCCGACGATGGTCCCACCACAGATTTCAAAGCCGTTAAAAGTATTTTCCTCTCGCTGTACGATGAGGAATCAGAAGAAACCATGAAACTCGACCTTTGGACCAAGGAATTTCGGGTGGATGAAATGGATGTTTTTGTGTTTCAGGTTCTCCGGACGATGGCGGATTCATATTACAAAGCGACCAACAATGCGGATCTCGCCAATCAAATGGCGCAGTTTGCTCAGCATTTTGGGACCGAAACCGGCCTTCTCAAACCTGAAAATTCCTGAGGCTATCGTATACGGAATCAAAATCAAAATCCGTAAAGCGCGATTTCACTTTATCCAGTTTCCCCAGAATCTCGGTCGTGTTCAACTGGCCAATGCTCCCTTCATGACTGTGATGTATCTCCGGAATACCGGCCCCGGGGCTTTCGAGTTGTTTCTTGACCTGCAGATAAGCCTCCCGGAATGGGATGCCCTCATCCACCCTTTGCTTGATCATTTCGACAGAAAAAGCCTGCGAATATAACGGATCAGACATAAGGTTGTCCCGGACTTCGATTTTCTCGATGACGTACTCCACTATATCCAGACAATCCGTCAAAATTTCCATTTTGGGAAAGAGAATTTCTTTCAGCAATTGATAATCCCTGTGGTATCCCGTCGACAGATTCTGAATCACAGAAGAAATCTCGTGGGGAAGGACAGTCAGGGAATTGAAACGGGCCCGGAGCAATTCAAAGACGTCCGGATTTTTTTTATGGGGCATGATGCTGGAACCGGTCGTGTATTCTTCCGGGAGGGAGATAAAACCAAAATTCTGAGAATTGTACTGACATACATCCATGCTCCATTTGGCCAGGGTAAGGCCTATCCCGGCGATTGCATTGGCTATGAGATATTCGGTTTTGCCCCTGTTCATCGAGGCAGCGATGACGTTGTATTCCAGATCGGTAAAACCGAGCAGCTCCGTAGTCCGCTTCCTTCTGATGGGGAACGACGTTCCGTATCCGGCGGCCGACCCCAGGGGGTTGTGGTTGATGATTTCCAGGGTATTTTTGATCACCGCAAAGTCGTGGATCAACGCTTCCCCATAAGCCCCAAACCAAAGACCAAATGACGAAGGCATCGCCACCTGCATGTGGGTATAACCTGGCATCAACACCTCCCGGTGCCGTTCGGATTTTCTCAAAAACAAACCGACGATGGTCTCGATTTTTTTCCCGATGACCTGCAAAAAGTCCCGGTAATATAACTTGAGGTCAACGAGGACCTGATCGTTTCGGCTCCTCGATGTGTGGAGCTTCTTGCCGGGTTCCCCTATATTCCTGGTCAGGATAAATTCCACCTGAGAATGGACGTCTTCTACTCCCTCTTCAATGATGAACTCTCCATTTTCCACCCGATCGAGCAATTTATTGAGTTCGGTCAGAATCTGGCTCAGGTCTTCCCGGTTCATCAGGTCTGATTCATACAGCATGATGGCGTGAGCCATACTCCCCAGTATGTCGTAGGCTGCGATCCGAATATCCAGTTCCGCGTCTTTTCCGATGGTAAATTTTTCAATTTTCTGATTGATGTCCTTCCGGTCGCTCCAGAGTTTGTTCATGTCATATGATTTTTCAGGGTTTCGATAATGTTCCGGTAGATCCTGTATCCTTCTTCCAGTTCGGCCAGAAATATAAATTCGTCTGCCATATGTGAGCGGGCGGAATCACCCGGACCTATTTTGAGACTGGGAAAATTCATCAGGGCCTGATCGCTCAAGGTCGGAGACCCATATTTTTCGATGCCCAGGGAATCGATAGTCATGGATAAGGGATGATCGCCGGGTAGAAAGGAAGAATTGAGCCGGAAGGACCGGGCCTTCAGGTGAGACCTGGTTGCTGTATCCAGGATTGCAAACACTTCCTCATTGCTGTACCGGTCATTGATCCGGACATCCACCACAAAATCGCAGCGGTCCGGGATGACATTGTGCTGACTTCCCGCCTGGATCTGTGTGACCACGGCCTGGGTGTCTGGAAGGTAGGATGATTTCCGGTCAAACGTCAAATTCCGGATGACCTCTATATCGTCTGCGGTCAGGTAAATGGCATTTTTCCCTTCCTGCCGGGCAGCATGACCCGCCACCCCCTCGGACTGCCCGTCGATGACCATTAATCCCCGCTCCGCCACGGCTGCTTTCATCAGGGTGGGTTCTCCCACGATGGCCCCCCACGGAACAGGAATATTTTGCAGCACCGATTGGATCCCACCAGGACCTGAAATTTCTTCTTCAGCCGACGCGATCAATAGTAGATTAAACGGAAGGTGTTTTTGCTCGTAGTAATCGATGAAGACCTGGATCAGGCAGCTCAGCGCACCTCCTGCATCGTTGGACCCCAGACCGAAAAGTTTGCCGGACTGGATCGTCGGAGTGTAAGGATCTCTGGTATATGACGAGGCGGGCCTGACCGTATCATGATGAGAATTGAGGACCAAAACCGGAGCCTTCTCCACCCAGTATTTATTACGGGCCAGGACATTGTGGCCCACTCTTTCCGGACGGATGTCCATTTTGATCAACTCCTGTTTTATGAATTCAGCTGTCCCGTCTTCTTCCCGGCTCGATGACGGGATGGCGATCAGACCCTGAAGACGTGCAAGAATAGATTCCATTACTCGTATATTCGTGTCCCTGTCATTTTCAGCGAACTGGTCAGTTCTGCCAAACCGGTTATCCAAACTTCTTTTACTCCGTTGATTAGGGCATAAAACGCATTATCGAGTTTGGGGATCATACCAAGAGTGATGACTTCATCCATTTTAAGGGCCTTGTATTCCCCGTAATTGAGTTCCCTGATCAGGGTGGAATCGTCGTCCGGATCTTTCATGACACCCGCTTTGTCCATGCAAAATATCAATCGGATATCGTAATCCCCGGCCAGTGCTGTGGCCAGTTGAGTACAGATGCTATCGGCGTTGGTGTTGAGCAACTGTCCTTCATTGTCGTGAGTAATCGCGCAAAATACCGGTGTTACCTCCAGTTCGAGAATTTTCTTCAGGGCATAGGTGTTGATCGACTCAATATCCCCCACGTATCCGTAATCGATCGATTTGACGGTTCTTTTTCGGGCCCTGATGACGTTGAGATCAGCCCCTGACATACCGAGCGTCAGAACTCTGTGTTTCTGAAAAATGCTGACGATGCGTTTGTTGTACAATCCCGCATAGACCATGGTGGCGATGTCCAGGGAAGCGGCATCGGTAATGCGACGTCCGTCGACCATTTTGGGCTCAAAACCCATTTTTTGAGCAATTTCACTGACCTTGGCCCCCCCACCGTGGACTACAAGTTTTGCACCATCAAGGCTCGACACATAGCGGGCGAGTTTCTCGATATTCCCTTCGTATTCGAGCAGTTTGCCACCTACCTTAATGATCGTTAATTTCTGTTTCATCTCCAAGTGATTTAAACGAAGTGAATTTTCAAAATTATCTTTCACCTCATTCCAAAAGGTGTTTTAATACAACCTGGGCGGCATATATACGATTTTCGGCTTGTAAACCAACCAGGGAGGATGGTGAATCCAACACCTCATCCGATACGACCACATTCCGGCGTACGGGCAGGCAATGCATGAACTGACCATTGTTGGTACGGCTCATTTTTTGTGGGGTAACGGTCCAGTCCGGTCGATCCATGGTTTGCCCGTAATCCCGGTAGGACGACCAGTTTTTGGCGTATATATAATCGGCCCCTTCAAAGGCTTCTTCCTGATCATGAACTATGCTGGCATTTCCGGTGTATTCATCGGACAATTCCATGCCCTCCGGACAGGCTATAGTCAGGTCGTATCCAGCCTGCTGAACGGACCGGCTAAATGAATTGGCCACGGATTGGGGCAATTTCCGAGGATGAGGCGCCCACGTCAATACAATTTTGGGCCGTTCTACCTTCCTCGATTCCTGGATGGTAATCAGGTCGGCCAGGCCTTGCAGCGGGTGTAATGAACCCGATTCCAGGTTCACGATCGGTTTATTGCAATAGCGGGCAAACCGGGAAATAAAGTCATCGTAATAATCTTCTTGTGCGTTGATCAGGCCCGGAAAAGCTCTGATAGCTATGATATCGGAATACCGGCTCAAAACCTCCGCCTGTTCCCTGATATGTTCGGCAGCGTCCCCGTCCATCACCACACCTGTTCTGGTTTCCAGTTTCCAGGCACTATCCGCAGCTAGATTGATGCAATCCATTCCCAGTTTGCGGGCAGCGATTTCGGTGCTTAGTCGCGTTCGAAGACTGGGATTGAGATACAGACAGGTCAGGATCTTACCTTCCCCTGGTTTTGTGCCGATACCCGTTTGTTTGAGTTGAAGACCTTCGTTCGCGAGTGCCAGCAAATCGTCTATCGAATCTGTATTGATATAATTCTTCATCTATCTCTCTAATAATTCAGTAATACCCCGAACAAAAATATCAATTTCTGTGGGTTTTAAGGTTAATGGAGGAAGCAATCGCATCGTATTGGGGGATTTGGCCGATCCGGTAAAAATTTGCTTTTCGAAAATGAGGTTTTTCCGGAGTTCGCCTACGGGGAATCCAAAATCCATGGCGATCATCAGACCCCGGCCCCGGATCGATGTGATCTGTGGAATCTGTTGCAGTTTTGATATCAGATAAGCTCCCGTTTCCCGGACATTCCGGAGGATGTTTTCCTGTTCAAATATTTCCAGTACGCCAAGAGAGGCTGCGCAGGCCAGTTGATTACCACCGAATGTAGTACCCAGCAAACCGGGGGCCGCTTCAAAATGGGGGGCGATCAGTACGCCTCCGACCGGAAACCCATTGCCCATCCCTTTGGCGATCGTTATGAGGTCGGGTTGTACGTTCTGATGGATCTGATGAGCGAAAAAATGCCCCGTTCTTCCAAACCCACTTTGGATTTCGTCCAGGATAAACGTCGCTCCGAATTTTTTCGACAGGGATTGGATTTCTAATAGAAACTCTCCGTCCGGTTCGTCCATGCCACCAATGCCCTGGATGCCTTCTACGATCACCGCCGCGCCGCCGGGCACCGAGCGCAGCTGGCGCAGCGCGCCTTCGGCATCGGCATGCGG
>CALEIL010000451.1 GCA_937876435.1 uncultured Bacteroidota bacterium | reverse complement strand
ATAAGGCTTTAGATGATGAAAGCCTGCCTCCTGACCAACGGAAGGGAGGATATGGCGAAAAAGAATCCGGCAGAAGTGTCACGAATTTAGTGACTGGTGCACTAGTTAGTGGAAACAGCGTTGAAAACATCAATATGGATCCCTGCATTTCTCGTTCCTGGCAATATATGTTTCATTTGCAAACTGTATATGTGTGCCGATAGGCCTGCCTGGCTAAGTCGGTTGGGTAGGTAGGTACACACCAAGGTTAGAAGAAATCTGGTTTCAATATTAATTCCGTGTCATGAGGTACGATGTAAACGATTATCTGCTTGTTTCTAATAAGGAGATGGTAGCCTTGTGAGCCTGCGTCCCTTTTACTGCAGAGTTGTAAGTTCAAATCTTCAAGTGCTCAATTTATTTGAGTACAAACTCAGAAGAAACCGACAGATGCCGGTGATCCATAAGATAAAAAAAGCCGTATTTAAAATCGGAATCGGGGACCGGACAACTCACTGTGCCAGCAGATTCATCGATATTGGCACCCTGGACCTCCCACTTTCGTTCAATATTTGACGACAGGGTATCATTGGTAAAGTAGAATCTGGCACGGTAAAGCCCCACAGGTGACTGGTAGGAAAGACTCAGGCGTCCATCTTTTTCCACCACCTTGCCAACCTGGATCAGAGGAGGTGCCTGGTTTACAACGCTTTCAAAAAAATACTTAATTTCCTGGGGTTCCCACCCATATTCATGACTGTGCTTCATGTCAGGTTTTATGGCAATGGTGCGGATTTCCTTTGGAACCAGACTATAGGTTTTATGATAAGGCACGACATTGTAATGCTGATCTTTGTTGCCGTTCAAAAACAGAAAAGCAGGTTTGGCGAACGGCAAATACCTGGAAGGATCAAAATAATGCATCCATTGTTGTCTCCCGGTGGACGAAAGCTCCTTCAGAGGCTGGCTAAAAACATCGGACTCATCATAATAGGCGCTGCCATAAACCGGTGCCGCAGCTTTGAAGCGATTGTCCAGGGAAGCAGCAATTTCGGTGAGATAACCTCCCCAACTTATCCCGGTGATACAGGTTTTATTGGCATCGACTTCTGACATACTCATTAAAAGCGAATGCGCCAATACAATACTGGATACCGCATGATAACTCCACACATCCCTGAGGTCCCCGGATTCAATGCTCTCGAATTTGTTGGAGCCACTCTGATCAGGCCCGGGGCGTTTAACTTTTCGACCATCCGGGCCATTCCCGGACAAATCCATGGCAATAGCGGCGTAACCGTCCGCGGCCCATTTTTCCACCCATTCCTTAAAGGCTTTTCCTCCGCCTCCGTGAACCAACACTACGCCCGGAAACTTTTTACCCGACGAAGGCCGCCCCATGATAAGATCCGGATTGGAATACCAGGCAAACACTTCTGTTGGATTTCCCTTGTAGTGCACGCTCTTGTATAAAAGGGATTTTACTGTTCCGCCCTGGTCCAGCCATTTTACTTCAGGCGGATTACTCAACTCATCAAGATCCCAGAGCAAATCGTCCACATGGATCAGACTCTTATCGATGGCTGGAATGTTTTGGGTTTGAGCAATGATTTCATTTTGTAAGGCAAACGAAAGAAAGATAAACACGAAAATACGACCTACGGACCACATCATTATTTGTTTGATTTGAGAAATAATTTCAATCATTCATGGGAAAATGGATACCCTATCCCGGGTCAGGAAGCACAGTACTTTCTCCTACAAATTTTTGATACACCGCCCTAATTTGCGTACTGTTCCATCGCATGGAGGACTACCTCATCGCTGATATTCCGTGACTGGAGGAAGCTATACACTTTACGGGTCAAAAAATCATTGGACAAAGTGAGTAAACCGGCTACAGAGCGGTACAATTCCACATCCTGCCAGTCTTCCTGACCGATCAAATCTAATATTTTTACGAATAAATTCCCCTGAAGATGGGGCATTTCCTTCACTAATCCAAAGGCAGTAGCTTCATTCAACCGGTCAGCTTCGGACAATTTGTCGACTACCAGCTCTTTCGTACCATAATCTGCGGCATAGAAAATCCGGAGTAAATGATTTTGAAAACTGGGATCCAGATGACTGGCATCTATCGACTGGAGGATCGTATTGGTGAATAAATAATTTTCACCCAATTTTGCAGCGATGGCGGACTGGACAGATTCCGGCCAGTTTTCACGTCCGTCTATCGCTCTGATCACCCAAACCACGTCGTATGAATTCTGGCTGCCAAGAAGCGTCAGCACCCCTTCTTCAGACAAATTCTCATCAGTCATTTCCTCCACCATCCGGCGTGTCGGTCCGTGAATTATATGCCACAGTTTTAAAGTCGTGTAGACAGCACCATCCACTACATAATCTTTTATGGCCGGGAGGGTAGCAGAAGTGACTCCATCTACGTCCGTGTTCTGAACCGAATCCACAACGACCACGTCCTCGAATCCGTAACCCGCCAACAAAGACAGCGAATCGGCGAGTTTTTGATTCATTTCCTGGTACTCCGACTCTGTAAAGGGGACGTGATCCGTCTTGCTGAGAAATTCATCCTCTGAGAACTCCAGGCCGAGGTACCGGCCCGTGATATTCCAATATACGTTGGTGCGAAGAAAGCGGCATTTGTTGTCAAAACATACATTGGTGCTGATCTTCCGGAAGTAATAGACAGGTATCCCGGAACGGGCTCTGACTTCGTACAGAGTATCGCTGGCTAAAGTATCAGAAAGGGGTGCATAATGCGCTATCGTATGATCGGGCTCCAATGAGACTGAACAATCCAGAAAATACCTCTTCTCCCCTTCTACGGTCATGAGGAGGAGGGAATACAGAAAATAAGAACAAACAGGAATCAGTAGTTTTATCCATACCGACGAGATTTTCCAATTGCTGTATACCATATCTGACGATGACTTATCCTGGCACGATGGCCCCCTGAGATCTGAGCGTGGCTGATAATTCCGCGAAATCGAGTTTCTCCGGACTTGTTTTTTGGGACTGCGCCATAGCCGTGGCAACCCCCGCCACCTGCCCCATTCCCATACAGGAAGCCTGGACCCGAAGCGCGGAATTGGCCAACCGGTCGCTGCTCAGACATCGGCCCGCCACCATAAAGTTTGAGCTGTTTATAGGAATCAGAGCCCGGAATGGGATCTTGGCGACCTTGTTATCTTCCAGGTGTTTGGGAATGACGCCGTGCGCATCGTGCAGGTCAATGGGATAATAGGAATAGGATACCGCATCCGGGAACATTCGTCCGGTCACATAATCCTCGTGCGTGATCTTGTACAGTCCGTTGATTCTGTATGTTTCCCGTACCGCGGTTTCATTCTGAACATCGACGATTTTGGTCTTTTCGAGCCCGGGGAATTGCCGGAGGAACCTCAGATGCTGGAGTAGTGATTGTCGTCCTTCGATGTTGGCCAGGGTGTGAGATTCAGAAGTCGTTGAATCAGCCCCCATGATGTGTTGGATATTATCCCCTTTGCTTCTCAACAGTGCCACGATGTTTCCCCGGAAATGCTCCCGGACGAGTTCTCCCTCTTCTACTTTTTTCAGATATGCTTCCTGGAGACCTTTGGTGTCGATCGATTCGAGATCATACCCTGCTATGCGAAAATTGAGCGTTCCTGGTTGTATTTCTTCTTCCCGCAGGACTTCGTAGCCGGCCAGTTGTGCCGCGTACGCATTGCCCGTACAATCGATCACCTGATTGGCTGTTATTGTGGCCTGAATCCCTTTACCGATGGTCTCGATCGACCAGTTGGTTCCGTCAAATTCCATTCGGGTCGGGGTTTCATAATACCTGATCTGGACACCCGCCTCCAGGCATTTTTCTTCTGCCATCATCGCGTAAAGCTGCCCGTTCACACGAACCTGGTGTTTCCAGTGCTGGCGTCCGTGAGGCCTGGAAAAATCAGGCAATTCATCGTCGTTCATATCCACCGCGTCCTTCACCAGTTCCCAACCGATGCCCCCTATCACCTGTTCTCCCCAGGCAAAAAAGATTCCCGGAAAATTCACCCCACCCGTGGTGGTCGTTCCTCCCAGTTGACTGGCGCATTCAATCAGCACGACCCGTTTTCCCATCCTCCCGGCCTGTATGGCAGCGATCACTCCGGCGGTTCCACCCCCTACCACAACGATGTCGGTTTCCACTTTCTTTTTCTCCATCTGGTGTTGGACGAGAACCTCCCCCTTCAAAAACGGATGCGCGGTGACGCCCAGTGAAGCTACGCCCATCGATTTCAACAACGATCTCCTATTTATTTTCATTGGTTTTATATTCTTTATTTTAACGAAAATCACCTTCTCTGCACATCAGGCGACCACAAGGGATCGCCCCTACATTTGACCAAACCCCTGATTCACACCATCATTATCAACGGACGACCGCAAG
>CALEIL010000450.1 GCA_937876435.1 uncultured Bacteroidota bacterium | reverse complement strand
CTGGACAACCTATTCTGAAGGACGTCAACAATGACGGAGTGATCACGGGATCCGATGATAAGGTCATACATGGCAACCGGAACCCGGATTTTTTGGTGGGAATGACGAATACCCTTCGTTTCAAAAACTGGACCTTCACGTTTTTTCTCAATGGAGTATGGGGTGTCACCAAGGTCAATGATCTGATAAATAGCAGAAGCATCGGACCCAGGAGGAAGCTCAATATCGAATACTGGACCCCGGATAATCCGGTTGATTTTTACCCGGGGATCAATGCCGGAAGCCAGTTGAATATTACCAACTATGCTCCTTACTTTGACGCTGATTTTGTCCGTTTGCAGGATCTGAGTTTGTCGTACAGACTCCCTGTTACTTCGCTCTTTCGTTTACCTGTCTCAGGAATGGAAGCCTACGTCAACGTGAAGAATGCCCACACGTTCACTTCCTGGAACGGATTGGATCCGGAGTATTCAGGTCAAACCGGGATTCCCAGAGCCAGGAGTATCATTTTCGGATTGAGACTTTCACTTTAAACTATTAAACCTTAAGCAAAATGAAAAACTTAGCCATAAAATTTTTGTCACTGATAATTGCTGTTTCCATCGTAAGTTGTGATGAAGAAGAGTTTTTGAAAGAGCAGCCCAAAGCCAGTATCTTTTCTGATAATCTTTTCAATAACCACACAGGTTTTGAATCCGGAATGAATGCGGTATATGCTCTCATGCGCGATATGTATACCGATGGAGATACCCGAACCAGAGATCAGCTCTGGGTACAGAATACGGATGATGTGTCGACCCGAACTACCTCTGTCAATCAATTTCTGGATATAGCTGCCGGGTGGAGTGAGGTTTCGGAAGTGTATACCTGGTTGTACAAAATCATCAATTCAACCAATATGATCATCAATCGGGCTGAAAATAATCCGGATGTGGACTGGGGTGGCGACACGGATGAGGAAGCTATCGGGAATCAAAAGTCAATAATTGCACAGGCAAAAATTGCACGGGCCTGGTCCTACAGACTTTTGATTTACGCCTTTGGTCCGGTTCCCCTGAGCATCGAAGAGATTACCGGAGCTACATACCACAATGCCTGGCAAAGAGATCCGATCGAAAACATCAAAGCTCAAATGGTGGAAGATCTGAAATATGGCGTGGAGAATCTGCCTTTGCTCACCAGCGATGTGTCCCGGATCAACGGATCAGTGGCCCGGCATTATCTGGGGGAAACGTATTTATCGTTAGGTGAATTTCAAGAAGCTATAGAGGTATTGAAACCATTGGTGGAATCGGAAGGCTATAGCCTGGTGGATTCCAGAATCGGCAGAACGGCCAACAACCCGGACGGCAACTATTTTATGGATATGATCAAAAATCCATACCACAGCTCCGGCAATACGGAAACGATATTTGTACTGGCCAATGGAAATGATCTTCCCGGATCGGCTATGACCCCATTGATGGATTCCTGGATAGGGGAATTCCGGAAACACAGTCATATCGCCCAAAACGCCGAATGGTATGAAAGGTATGGAGGATTTGGAAAGGCGAGATATCTGATGACACCCTGGTCTATGTTCAATGAGGAAATGTATAATCACTACGCCAATGTTGAAAATATTAAAGATCCGGAAGAGCCTCATATGATCGATAAATGGTTGTGGAAAAATGAAGACGGCAGAGATAACTTCCTGTATGAGATGTCCGACGTCAGGGGCGATGGGACCTCGATCAGAAGATACTGGGTGTACGATTTTAATGGGAACGGCACCGTGACTGATTCACCGACCCATACCCTAGAAGAGACCCTGATGAAAAATGATCCTGCCCTGATGGACAAACAAAACAAAGGAGATACGCTGTACGGATTTTTTATCTTCAAGCCCGACAACCTGGGAAATCCCAATTGGCATGAAAAACACACTTATCTGTATTCCAGAAAATGGGAAGTAGATGGAACCACCACCGTTGATTTCAGTTCCAAGAATAGTTACTTTTCGATTCCCCATGTTCGGATCGCCGAATCGTATTTACTGTTTGCAGAAGCGCAATTTATGAATGGGAACAGTGCGGAGGCTGCTACATGGATCAACAAGGTTCGGGAAAGATCACACGCCAGTACTATTTCACCTGAGCAGGTTTCCATCGATTTCATTTTGGATGAAAGATCACGGGAATTGATCGGGGAAGAGCAACGGAAAATTTCCTTATTGCGAACAGGAAAATACCTTGAGCGGACGCGCAAGTACAACGCCATGTCCAAAGACTACGTCCAGGATTATCACAAGCTGTATCCCTTTCCTTCCGATGCCATCGATGCCAACAAAGATGCGGAGATGAGGCAAAATGACGGATACACCAGTGGAACAGGCGTATTGGTAGACTTTACACCAGCCGGGTATCCGGATGAGGGCAAGAATCCATAGGCAGGTGCCACAGAGAGGATGTATCAGATGGGAATATATCAATCTCTATAAAAGGTAAAATGATACGCGGGTAGTGATTAAATTAATTTTGGTATTTATTTTCTCGGTTCAGCTGTTATCCGGCCAGAATCGGGGTTCCCCCAATATCATCATTTTCCTTTCCGATGACCACGGAGCGGAGGATGCAGGTTGTTACGGCAATCCGGATCTGCAGACACCGGTGATCGATCAGATGGCCAGGGAAGGAATGATTTTCAGAAGAGCGTATGCCCCGGTGAGCGTATGCGCGCCTTCGCGGTCATCGCTGTTTACGGGTTTGTACCCCCACAAAAATGGATGTGATCGCAACCATGGCAAGGTCCTTCCGGGCATCAAAACGCTTCCGGAATACCTGAAACCCCTGGGGTACCGGGTCGCATTGGCCGGGAAAAAACACATCCAGCCCGAAGCGCAATTTGACTTCGAATACCTCGAGTTGCACCAGGTGGCTGACTTCCTGGGAGACGTGGGAGACGATCCGTTTTGCCTGATCATTTCCATGCACGCCCCGCATCAGCCCTATTTCAACCACAAAGGGGGTTACGGTCGGATAACTCCCAAATCCTGGTTGCCCGATACAAAAGCGACGCGTCAATACACTGCGGCCTACTACGATCACGTCAATATCCTGGATCATGAATTGGGAACGTACCTGTATTGGGTTGAAAAATACGGATATTCCGATGCGCTGCAAATATATGCAAGCGACCACGGACCGGCCTTCCCCTTCGCCAAATGGTCCCTATACGAACAGGGGATCCGAATTCCGTTGATCGTAAAATGGCCCGGGATCATCTCTGCGGGGTCCCAAAGCGAGGGACTGGTCAGTCTGGTGGATGTGTTGCCCACTCTGGTAATGGCAGCGGGGGGGCAGGAGCCAGGATCCCTCGATGGACGAAACCTGTCCCCGGTTTTCAAAAATGAGTCCCTGCCTCATCGGAATTTTATCTACGCGGCCTATACCAATCAGGGGGTCCAGGGGGCCAATGAATATCCGATCCGGGCGGTCGTTTCGCACGATATGAAGGTCATCGTCAATCTCCATTCCGCGAATGAATTTCACATCGACAGGATGGATACGCCCGACCCACGGTCCCTGATCAACAGCTATGATGTACTTCGTTCCTGGCTCGAGGATGGTTCTGAAATCATCAGGCAAAGAGCTCGGCAACACTGGAAAAGACCCGCCGTGGAATTGTATGATCTGAAGAAAGACCCCGGTGAACTGGTTAATATGGCCGGCCTGCCGGAATATTATACCACCATACTGTCCATGGTCGGTCAACTGGAAAGGTGGATGGTAGAGCAAAACGATCCTGAGATAGAAACGATCAGGAAAATATTGAACGAACAGAACGATCGGAACAAATGACCAGACGACATTTTATCTATAAAACTTCGGGAGGACTCATAGCATGGCTGCTGACTCCTGCTACCTGGGCGGTCAACCGGCCTCCCGGTGAGGAACGACCCTGCCCTTTTGAGCCCTACCGAAAAGGCGATACCCTGGTGCCGGTGACCAAAGTCAGTCCTGAGGACGGCTTTTATATCCATACCTTTTACGACGAATGCCCCTGGAGTCCCGACGGCAGGTATTTGCTGGTGACCAAATTGCCCTACCAGCAGAAGAAACCCCGGTGGGGTGATACGGCGGAGGTTTGTGTGATCAATCTGGAAAAGCAAACGATCCGAAAGGTGTATGAAACCAAAGCCTGGTCGTTTCAGTTTGGGGCCAATGCCCAATGGAGCGATGCATCCAGCCGGTACGTATATACCAATGACCTGATCAATAACCAACCGGTTTGCGTCCGGATCGATCTCGAAAATGGAAAAATAGTGGCTTACGCCGGACCCAAATACGACATTTCCTCCGATGGGAGATACGTGGCTGGCCCGGATCTGAATTATGTCAACGCTACCCAGTACGGATATTCCCTGCCGGATCCCCC
>CALEIL010000449.1 GCA_937876435.1 uncultured Bacteroidota bacterium | reverse complement strand
AATTCTACCGCTGTTTTGTCCCGGCAGAGCCTATGAAATAAAGCCCTCATACTCCTCCACGGGAGGTTCCGAATAGCAAAATATTGTTAAAAAGTGGGACATCCGAAGCCCGATTTCCCTCCAAAAGAGAAGCCATCCAGCATGTAGGATACTTTGAACAGGATGAAACCAAACACATCGTTGCTGGTTCCGATCGAACGAAACTGGGACCCCAGGTTGCTGCTTTGGTAATCCATCCGCGCTACATCGATGGGATTGAGGCCCAACGCCGGATCGTATTTATTCTCCCAACCCCGGTTGGTAAGCAAAGCCGCCTCATCACTACTCAGCAATAAATTGTCAAAATCGGGAAACCGGTCGTTTGCTATATCGTCTATATAATCTGTAAAAAGTATTCTGTAATCTGCCTCCAGTCCGATCACTATCTGCGGAGTAATAGCAAACGAGATTCCAGCGGTCAAAGGTATTCCGGGTTGTACCAGATTGTAGGGAGCCGGTCCGTTTTCCTCATCCGGCAAATATTGTCCAGCAGTCCCTATCTCCTGTAAGAAGATCTTCTGACCCTGGAGATTGGTCGTATAGGGGTTGAAATGGAACACACTAACCCCCGCTCCGGCATATACGGTGAACGTACGACCCTCCATGCCATATGGATCAAAAGGGATAAAATTGTAAAACGCCCGCAGTCCTACTTCGTTAATATTGGTAGTGAAAGAAAGATTGCGGGTATCCCGGTCAAAATCAGAATCTGAACCAGTCAGGCGACCCCGGATATAGAATACCTGACCTCTCAGGCTTTCATTGAAATGAAGAGAGAGCTGCACCTGCCCTGCGAAACCGGAGGTTTTGGGAAAAGCAAAGGTCTCAGGCAAGATATCCCCGTTGTAGGAGGATAGCCCCAATCCAATCCCCAGCTCGAGCGTTTGGGCTGTCAGACAACGGGCCGAAAATAAAAATAAGAAGGCCGTCGTTAATATCAATTGCATACCGTACTTCATAGAAAATAACTGAGCGACAGTCTATAAAATGTTACTGAATGTATAACGTTCCGGTTCATTAAAGCAGAAAACTGTATTTTCGCCATATTTACCAGAAATTAATAATTTAACCTACATGATTAACTCCTTCAAAACAATATTTTCCACCTTTTTATTTTTCCTGTCATCCTTAATTATTTCTCATGCACAGGAAGAGGGTTGGATGCTCCTGGGTACTGATAGCACCAATGGTGCCAATGTAGCCCCGATTTACGAGAACAACCTGATCAGCAAGCCTGAAAATAAAATTATCGTGGCAGTCATCGATGGAGGAGTAGATCCCAACCACGAAGATCTCAAGGATGTCATGTGGGTGAATCCCGGTGAAAAACCCGGCAATTCACAGGATGACGATCAAAACGGATACGCGGATGACGTGTATGGATGGAATTTTATCGGTGGCCCCGACGGACGCAATGTGAATCACGACACTTACGAGATTACCAGGGTATACAACCAGCTTCATAAAAAATATGCCGGCGTCGATCGGGCCTCGTTGAAGAAAAATGAAAAGGCGGAATACGATCAGTACCTGGAATACCAGAAAGAAATCGAAACGGAAGCCGAAAAAGCACGAAACCAATTCCAGGAAATCGCAAACCAGAAAGTATTCATCAACAATTTTCTGGAAATGACCAAATCCGTGGTGGGGAACAATAAAGAAATCAGTTCTTCCAGCGTCAATGAAATGAAAAAGGAAAATAACAGCCAACACAGCCAGGTCCTGGCAGTACTGGAAAATATTCTTCAAAATACCGGTCAGTCTTTTAGCAATTACGAAGCGTTCGAATCCTTCATTCTGGAAGATTTTGAAGAAGGTGCAGACCACTTTGAAGGAAAATTCAAATACGGGTACAATACAGAGTTTGATCCACGAGATATCGTCCAGGATGATTACAACAACAAAACCCAGAAATACTATGGTAACTCTGATGTGGCGGGTCCTGATGCTTTCCACGGTACTTTTGTGGCAGGGATCATAGGAGCCAACAGAAACAATAATCTGGGGATGAAAGGAGTATCCGATCAGGTTCAGATTATGGGAGTAAGAGTAGTCCCTGACGGCGACGAACGGGACAAGGATGTTGCCAATGGCATCATCTACGCGGTGGACAACGGTGCCAAAGTCATCAATATGAGCTTTGGAAAAGGGCAGTCACCGGATAAAAAACTGGTGGACAAAGCGGTAAAATACGCCGTAAAAAATGATGTATTGCTGGTTCACGCCGCCGGTAATTCAAATCAGGACATCGATGTAGAAGAAAACTATCCCACCGATTTGTTTGAAAAACGCGGTTTGTTTGGCGGTAAAAAATACGCCAAAGGATGGATCGAAGTAGGAGCCCTGGGGCGCCTGGCGGATGAAAACAGCGTCGCCTCATTTTCCAATTACGGACAGAAAAATGTCGATATATTTGCGCCAGGTCATCTGGTCTATTCTGCGATGCCAGGGAATGAATACAAGGTTGCTTCAGGGACCAGTTTTGCGTCCCCGGTAGTAGCTGGAGTCGCCGCTATAATCAGAGCCAATTTTCCAGATCTGACCGCGGACGAAGTAAAAGATATTCTGATGGAATCGGGTGACCCGATCGAAGGACTCGTGAATCAACCAGGTACCGGAGAAAAGGTGGATTTTAAAACCCTGAGCGTGAGTGGCAAACGAATCAATGCCTATAAAGCTTATCTGTTGGCCGAACAAAGGGCGAAATAAATTTATCTGATCACTATTTCCTGAACGATATCAGAATCCAGGGCTTTGTTGACCTTGTCCCGGATTTGATCTCTGGAATTGAACAGTTCCTGTTTGAGAGGAGCCGAATCAATAAACAACATCAGTTTGCCATCTCTGAAGGTTACTTTCCGTGTTCTGTCCACCACATAGGGCATATTGGTTTCCCGCCAGATCTTTTCGATTTTCTTTTCATCGAGTTTTCCGGCGTACTTCGGATCACTGGTGATCGATGAAAGTATGTTTTTGATATTTCTTGATTCTTCTCTGGACATAGGATTTTTTTAAATTTCGCGTCGGTCTCCCGATCTTGTTTTCTGTGATTTTATGTAATCTGGAAAGTTTTATAGTCCAGACCCGAGGCTTCAGCCATTTTGATCATACGCTCTTCGTCGGTATCTGTAACAAAAATTTGTCCCGGATGTTCCGATGCCAGAATTGCCATGACGTGATTGATCCGATGGTAATCCAGCTTTTCAAAAAAATCATCAAGCAGCAATAAAGGACACCGTTGTAAGGCGTTTTGAATATAAGCATATTGAGCCAGCTTAAGGGAGAATAAAATACTTTTTTGCTGCCCCTGACTCGCAAAATACCGGGCCATCTGGCCGTTGAGCAGGATTCTGAAATCATCTTTATGCGGTCCCCTGGTAGCCCTCCCCTT
>CALEIL010000448.1 GCA_937876435.1 uncultured Bacteroidota bacterium | reverse complement strand
AGTTCCGATGTGATAATTTTATATTCATTTAAACTGGAAAGCATAACTGCAAAATCTATATCCTTTGTAGCTCGTCCAGGTTTAATTTTCTCCTTCAGAAATTGCAGAGCAATTGCATTAGCCCCAATCAGATAATAAGGGATATTGATTTTTTTCATTATCTCATCGATGCAATCAAAGGTTTCTTTAAAAAAAGGTAGCGCTAAATCTTTATAAGTCTGGCTTGATGAATTCATCGTATATTATTTTGGCTGTTTCAATATTGCGCTTCCCCCCTTCGCGCATTAAGTCGGCATACACCAATATGGGGGGTACCGTTCTTCCATTTATTTGCTTCCAAAACAGATCCAAAACTTCTACCTCCCCGTTCTCATCTGGTCTCAATCCGTATTTTTTAATTAAGTCAACTCGATCTTCACGAGTGTATATGATAAACTTTTCTGGTCTGAGGAAATTGGTGAGAATGTCAGCAGCCGCTTCCCCACCCCATAGGGTTTTGGTGTGGTCGAATGTTATGTCTTTCCAGTTACCAGGTAAAGCATAATACACTCTATTGAGTGTGGGACGTAATGTAGTAGCATAATCACCTACCCATTTATCGAGTAGCTCCTTTCTTTTCTCCCATATAAAGTTTTTACCATCCAAAGGGAGTAAAAACCCAGTTTCTTTCAACCCCTCAATGATCTGTGGAATATTGCCTAACGCCACTTCTGTCTCTTCAGCCAATTCACGTTGAGTCAGATTGATCGCATCCTTATATTGCAACAGATAAAATAACACTTTGAGTCCTGTTTTGGTATAGGCCCGGTTTCCCTTGGTTTTTCTGATATCCAGAGGCTTATTCGTATCCACAAATAAAAACACACCCTCTTTTTCAATAAATATATTTCCGTTGGCCTCGAGATATGGAATTTTCCTTTCCCGGAAGTGGTCTTTCGCTTTTCGATAAATCCGTTGCGCAACCAATAGAAAGTTATCGTGTGTGTGAAAGCACCTTTCAATCTCAGGAATCTGATGGTTTCTTATTTCCCTTTTTACTTCTACGACAAATTTATACTTACTCTGATTCAATGTAAAATGTAGATAGCCATCCAGCGTATCATTCCTTTCCCATATCGCCTGAATGCCGGTGGCTTTATTCAGGTTGTCCAGTGCCAATTGTATTATATTCTTTTCCATTGTTCACAAATATACGTTGTTCACGATTCGTGAACAAATTTTTCCATGAACATTTTTATACCCGAATGATAAAAACGCTTTACTTCTGGTTAGTTATCCTTTGTGAACGTAAGGATGCCTTCCACATGAACCGATATATTTAGTCAAACCTCAATCTCTGATGTAATCTCATTCCTAGAATCCGGTATAAATCCATAAAAAAAGATGAAGTTTTACTCTAGGACCTCGACAATACCTACATTCAACTTCAATCTAATACCTACTACGAGGAAGAAAGTCTGGTGGTGGATCATTGCAAGCTACCATATCCTTATATGCAACACGCGGATAATCAATTATATAGATCGTGTCCTTTTAGACGTCGTACCTACGGCACGGAATTAAAATTGAAATCACATTTCTACCCATAGTGTGTACCTCACGGCACACATATACAATCTGCAAATTGAAGCGTATATCGCCAGGCACGAGAATACAGTGATCTATATTGTAGTACTCAACGCAGCTTCTACCACCTTTGGAATTGATCTGCAAATTAAATGCTGCGTGGAGGGTAGGTCTTACTGATAATAGTGAATACGAGAAATATTGCATCGTGGCCCAAAATCACCTGACGCATTTGTTCGAATACTTCCGAATCCAGGCTAAGAATAAGACCGAACTATTGGTTGGCAATCACAACGGATTCAATGGGCGGAATGTTTTTGCAACCTACATCAAATTATTAGACGAAAATCACATTCCGTATCGCTTGGTACGAGCAGGAAAAATCCATTGTATCTTTTGTCGAGACAGAAGATTTTAATTCAAAAAAAATTGGCCTGTTATTCTCGAGAAAGTAATAGGATGCATCAAACAAACACCACCCTGACCACCACACCAGACAAGTTATAGCCGGCACGGACCAGAGCAGTGGCAAGAACAGGATTGATGTCTTTGCGATTCTTAGCGAGGATATAGACGTAGGCAAACGCCACGCCAATGACCACCCCATAAACGGCATCTCTCAGGAGGTATTGATTGAAATAATGCAACAAACTAAAAGGTATGCCGGAAATCAGGGTTAATTGCCAGGTTTTATCGTAATAAGTTTTAAAAAATTCGATCGGCAAATATTGAAATAACCAGGTTTCCAGGATCGGTGTTAAAATCACCGATAATATTATATTCCAGAGGGTAATGCTTTCTAACACCCTCCCCGATTGTGGAATATGTATAAGCCAGGAAATCAGCAACATGCAAAGCATCAGCAATATACATATCACAATAAATCCGACTACAAATACATATCGGTTTGTGTTTACCATATAGGCCTCAATATGCTTCATCTTATTATATCCTAAAAACTACCGGATCTCTATAGGTGGTAAAGATCCGGTAGTCATTGTGGAAATTACTTGTGGCATCATCAAAAATAGTCACGACCACTGCCAAAATATGGCAGTCTAGTAATAATTTTCACGATTGCAACAACCTGAGATATAAAAGTGTATATGCTTTTGATGTCAGTAAGGAAGGATTCGTACGGGTGTGCGAGTGAGTTCTGGTTTGAGTGTGGGAGTGAAATCCGCATTCCGCATTCCGCTTCCCGAATTCCGCATTCCGCATTCCGCTTCCCACATTCCGCATCCCGCTTTCCGCTTCCCGCATTCCGAATTCCGCTTTCCGCTTCCCGCATTCCGCATTCCGCTTCCCACTTTCCGCATTCCGCATTCCGCTTCCTTCACCGGAACAATCAATGAAATCAATGGCACAAAACGAACCGGAAACACTGGCACAAAACGAACCGAAATGCTGAAAGAACAAAAAAAAGCTGAATCGATGGTCCGATTCAGCTTTTCCAATAAGAATTCTTCTATGAATTATTTCTCCGGGAAATATTCAAACTTTTGATATAAGGTAGAGTAAATATCCGCAATATGATTCGGTCCGCCGATATTATCCCGCGTCCCGGTGCCGCATACCGGCATGAAGTCCGTACCTGCAATTTCATCGGGACCATATTCCAGATTCATCGTGGCAACAACCTCACCGTCCAAAGCAAAAAGCACGATGAAATTACCATCCTCACCGGTCACCAGCCCAATGGCTATTTCATGTTCTCCCGCATCGGTCGGGAACAGCATGTGGCTGGATGGGTCAGAATCTGAACCTACTCTGAAAGCCAATTTTCCTTCCGGAATTTCAAATTCTTCTCTTTCTGCTGCCGTTCCATATGTGATATATGCATTCACAGCATAACCCAGATCATCGCTCGTATACAGCATTCCACCGGAATAGTAATCATCTTCAGCCTTGATTTCCGGAGTTTCAACCGTCCAAACAAAAAGACCGGAAGTTCTTCTTTGATCCAAACGATTCAAAGAATTCCGATTAAAGGTCGTCGTATACCCGGTATTCGGATCGATCCGCATTTCGACTCCATCTTCGGCCACCACAACGTGCCGCTTAATATCAATTCCCAATGGACTGCTGACCTCCCATTCTTCACCGAGACGAAAAACTTTCCGACCATTCTCATACTCGTATTCATAATAATCCTCTTCAGCATAAGCCGCGAAATCTATGGTTGTTCCGGCTTCCGGCAGAAATGAATTTAAATCAATCTCCTCGCCCTCCCCTTCTCCGGGATCATTGTCGTCTCCATCGTCATCATTGTCTCCCGGTTCCTCAGTATCCGGCACCTCGGGTACTGGCTCATCGTCATCTTTGGAGCATGAGCTCACGGATGCTACAAAAAAAATAATAGCAACGGCCATTAGCCAATTCATTGATTGCAATCTACTAAATTTCATATTGTTGAATTTTGGTTATGTATAACAGTTGTTTACTCTCATTTTTCTTTCCTTACAGAAATACTTTCTTGCTTATTTCTCATATTCAATGATGCGCACACTGTCGATGACGATTTCCGCATCTTGATCATTGAATGGAGGGTTTCCCCGAAACAGCCAAAAATTGATGATAAATTTTTCCTCTTCATCCGTCGGGATATCTTTCCCTGCGTAGGTCCAGGAAGAAAAAATATTTTCCTCCTTAGGATTGAGTGTTGCTCCTTTGAAGCCGCCAAACCCAATACTATCTCTTTGCCAATCGATAAAATAAGTCGTCTTATAGCCTTCTGTCAGCACATCAAAACGCTTTTTATTTCCTTGTCTATCTGCAGGCTGTATTGCAAATTGGGCGTTCTTATTATCTTCTCTGGCCCATCGAGACAATTCGATGTCCACTTCCTGAGTGTCTGACTTATACAGGAAAAAACCAACGACAATATTAGGATCCAGATCTTCCGTTTTGCTCGATACATAAATCATATACCTCCCAAATCCAAGGGGTCTTGGTAAAGAAACAGAAGACGAATACCACCGGTCGTTTCGATGTGTGATCTCCAGATGCAAACTTCCCTTCTTGTCCACCCAGACGTTCTGCCTGTTCATCGAAAAATAATTTGGCCCCGGGCCGACCGCATTGGTCACGGATGATTTCACATCCCATTGATATCCTGAAAAATCGATTTTCCCATTCGTAGCTCCATAAGCAAACTCATCCGAATTATCGATAAGATCCGAAGATCCCAACTCATCCGGCCGCTCCTCCTGCGATGGATCCGGCCGCGGCGAATCATCATGATCACAAGCTGTAAAACCCGAAATCATCAAAGCTATCAGTATCCAGTTTTTCAGATTTCCTCTCATCCTGAACATAATATCCAGTGATTTTCGCTTTCTTTTAAATTCACTTCCCATCAATCCGTTTCTATTTTGAAATCGAAAGCCTCCAACACAAAACCAGATTTACTTACGACCGATAATGTGATTACATCATCATGGCCTTCAACGTCATTGATATAGACGACATTCAATAACCCGATATCATTTTGGGTAAACCTATCTCCTTCTTTTAAAAATCTTGTTCCATTCATCACCAACCATCCATGTTCCGGCGCTTTCTCCAAAGTGTAAATAATATTCTCCGGTGAAGCTCCTCCAATTTCCAGAACCGTCCCATCAATGGGGACCGATCCTGATTTGGAAACCTGGACCGGCAGATTTTTCTCCAAGGTCAAAGGTGTACCGGTACCAGTGGTATCAATTTGCAGATTTCCCGGTGGCAGGGAATAATAAACCATCGAACCCACTACATGAATCACGCCACTGTTCGTTTGAACATTGGAAGTATAAATTTCAAAGCTTCTCGCTGTCCCCTCATTGACAATACCGATAAAACTCGTCTGGTGAGAGAGATACATGATCTGCCCGTTGTCCGTTTCATAGGGCAGAGGATTATTGCTCTCGAATAAATCCGGATCCGTGAAGATCACCCGGTCTTTCACTACCATATACCTTAAAAGATTTTTGAGAATGGGAACCGGAATTTCAGAAACGTTCCGGTACCCGTTAAAGGGCAAAAAATCCCTGAAAGCCTTATCGTTGGGAAGCACATAAGTCCATTCACCTTCCCGGTCAAACAAATCTTCCAATCCGGAAATTTCGATAGCCTCTCTGAGCGTATTCAAATCTTCGTGTGCTGATATAAATCCCCAGGCAGAAACATCCCATATTCCATGGTTCGTATCCGAAGGTTTATATTCAAAATTCTCCTGGATACACCCCTGTAGCACCAAGAGTATAATCAAGAGTCCTGAATTTGATAAAAAATTACTTTTTCTACTTTTCATGTCTTTACATCTTCACTTCAAAATATCTATCTGGCTTAGGCAGTCGCTGGCCAAAGACATCATTTATAGTATTCATTTTGCACCAGACTGGGGTTTCGGTTGATGGCGTCACCACTAATCGGCCAGACCAGATTGTCCTCCTCAGCCAATCCGTTTTTCGGGTTCATCTTAGGAATCGCTTTGCCGGTCCGGACCAGATCAAACCATCGATATCCCTCATAGGACAATTCGACCAGGCGCTCGTGTAATATTGCAGATTCGATATCTCCATATAAAGTCACCGCAGTACTTTCATCGAGATCGGGTAAAGCAGCTCTGCTTCGAATCCGGTTTAAAAGATCCAAAGCTCCTTTCGTATCCCCTAATTGATGAAGCGCTTCTGCTTTCAACAATACAATGTCTGCCAATCGCAGCATGACTATATTATGAGTGGACAGGGACGGATCTTCATCATTAAATCCTTTTCCGAAAAATTTCCAGATCATCCTGGGAAATGCCCTGGTCACATCATAAATGAGGTCCTGCCTCAGATCTCCGTTTTCAAAGGTGTTCATAAAAGTTTCACTGGGAAAATAGTCGCTGTCGGAACCGAGCGCGTATAGGACCCGCAACATATTCGTCTGATCCTCATTATATCCGATTTCAAAAATACTCTCCCTGCTGTTTCCGTTTGTGAAAATCTTATTCCAATCATCGATGGATACCAGGGTATAAGAAGCATCTGCCATGACCGTATCGGCATAGGATGAAGCTTTCCCGTAATCATGCTGCCACATATACAGATGCGTCAATAAAGCATAAGCCGCCCCGGAAGTAAACAGGGTTTTCTCTCCTCCTGTAGGCGCGTTCCGACTAGCATACAACAAATCCTGCTCTACCTGTGCCAGCACGGTTTCCTGATCCGTCCTACGTACAAAAATCTCCTGTTCCGTGCCCTCGAAAGGTTCCAAAACCAAAGGCACATCTCCCCATATCCTCACGGCATAGAAATAAGCCATGGCTCTCAACCCCCGGGCCTGCCCCATCAAGGTCGCTCCAAGACCCTCGTCGGATAACACCTCCGGGACATACTTTACCGCATAATTGGCCCGACTGATGATTTGATATAAACCTGTCCAATTGGCGGATCGCATATCCTTGTTCAGAGTATTGTTCAACAACATTCGGGGATCGCCCGAATGGCGGGTATCCACGGCATCTGCCCTGCCTTCGCCCCAGAAAGCCAGATTTCGACTAAACGCCGATTGCGCGGCATTGTATATCCCATATACGCCGGCCCGAGCATCATCAGCCGTTTTGTAAAATCCGCTGGCTGAAAACTCACTGATCGGCTCTATGTCCAGAGAACAGGATAAGACGAAAACAACCGAAACCACCAAAGAAATAATTTTTCTCATTTTTTATAACTTTAAAATTCCGCCTTTATCCCAAAAAAGAAACTCCGGTTCAACGGATACGTGCCGTAATCCACACCCGGTCGGATCCCGCCGAAAGAATTCACGTCGGGATCAAAAGCAGTGTATCTGGTAAAAGTCAGCAAATCGGTAGCCGACAGATAAATCTGCAGAGTACTCAATCCGATACGTGAAATCAAATCGCTATTGAGATCATAACTCAACATCACATTCTTTATTTTCATATAGGACCCGTCCTCGATCCAACGATCCTGAATCCTGCTATCACTTTCTCTAGGGTCGTCCCTCACCGGCTTGGGAAAAGTGGTAATATCTCCCTGTTTTCGCCACCGGTTCAGAGCATCGGTCGATAAATTATCATATCGTCTGATAGAATTTCGTTCGTGGTTGAGTACACTGTAAATATCATTCCCGTACACAAATTGTAAAAAGACTTCCAATGAAAATCCTTTGTAAGAAAATCCATTATTCATCCCGCCCCAGAACATCGGGGTAGCATCCCCGATAATCACACGATCATTTTCATCGATGATGTTATCATTGTTGGCATCGTGCCAGATCGGTTCCCCGCCTTTGAATACAGGTCCGTTGGCCCCATAGGAAAGCCCTTTTACATTATCCTCATCGGTAGCATATACTCCCAAAAATTTGTACCCATAGAAGATCCCGATCGGTTGACCCACCTGTAAGATGTGGTAGGGTCCGTTTTGAATATATCCGTTCGTCAACAATTCACTGGGAAGACTGGTAATTCGATTTCGATTGGTGCTTATATTGAAGCTGGTATTCCATTGAAATTCTCCCACCACATTACGGGATACAAACGAGCCTTCGATTCCCCGATTCTCAATATTTCCTACGTTTTGAGTGACGGATTCAAAGCCCGTGGTCAGAGGTACCGGCACATTAAATAATAAACCGCTCGTTTTTTTCAAATAAACATCAACAGCCACTTCGATCCGATGATTCAGGAAAGACAAATCCAAGCCCACGTCATATTCGGTAGTGGTTTCCCAGGTGAGATCCGAATTGGAGGTGATGGTCGGAGCCGCCCCTGAATTATTTAAATAATTTGTTCCCACCAAAAACTGTCCCTGTGCCGTGTAATCACCGATCGACTCATTTCCAGTCCGTCCGGCACTGATTCTGAGCTTACCGTCCGAGATGATATTCTGATCGGCCATAAACCTTTCTCCAGTGAATCTCCATCCCAGAGAAGCCGAAGGAAAGAAACCATACCGTTGATTTTTACCGAAGCGTGAAGAACCATCCACCCTAAGATTGGCCTCGGCCAGATATCGCCCTTCATAATCGTAGGATATGCGGCCAAAGTAGGACCTCAAAGCGTGTTCGCTGACGCGATTTACCTGTTGATTGGATATGGTCCCCGCTCCGTTTAAAGTGATAATCCTGTCACTCGCAAAGTTCAACCCGTCAAGTCCCGTGATCGTTCGCTTCCATCTTTGAAAGCCAAGCCCACCCATAACTGAAAAATTGTGACGGTTATTGAGCATATGGTTATATGATAAATAGGTTTCATTGCCCCAGGTGAGATTTCCGGAAGAACGGACTTTACCCTCATTCCACCCTTCCCGATAATCCAGGGAAGAAGGCAGAAAATAATCTTCTTTCATACTGATGTAATCCAGATTCATATTGCTCCTGATTTTCAATGCTTCCATAAGCTCCACTTCGACGTACTGACTCCCGATCATCCGGTGCGACTGGTTGACATCGGTAGCCAGGTTGGCCAGTCCCACAGGATTTCGCTGCCCGTTCTGATATCCGTTGTAACTGCCGTCCGGCAAATACATCGCATAAGTAGGAGGACGAATCAACAATTGTCTGATCAAACTTTTATTTCCCACCCCGCCGGAATTCACCTTCGTATGTGCACCGTTCGTATAAGAAATACTTTGTCCGATCGTCAATCGATCTGTGACCTTCAAATCGGTATTCAATCGCGATGTAATTCTTTTATAATCCGTATTGATCAGGATCCCTTCCTGGTTTAGATAAGAAGCACTCCAGGCATATCCGAAATTATCGGCGCCTCCCATCACGGAAAGATTGATACTATTCTGATGGGCTCTTCTAAACATCTCGCTCTGCCAGTCCACATCTCCGTTATTCTTCGGACTCAGAGAATCCACCACGGCAGAGTGGGGTATATCAGGATTGTCCATATTGTCATAGGCATCTAAAACCGCTGATCTCCATTGAGTCGCATTCAAAACACCTAGTTTCCGTGGAACTTCACTGAGGCCCGTGTAAGCATTCAGTTTGATGATTGGTTTTCCTGCCTTCCCTCGCTTGGTGGTAATCAAGACCACCCCGTTGGCAGCACGGGCACCATAAATAGCTGTAGAAGCAGCATCCTTCAGGACCTCTATCGATTCGATATCGTTGGGATTGATATCGGCTATGGGATTTACCCCCGGATCATCCTGATTTAACAACGACATGGAATTGGATTCCAATGGAATGCCATCCACGATAAAAAGAGGAGAATTCCCGGAATTTAAAGAAGAAGCACCCCGTACCTGGATAGTCATGCCCCCGCCCGGAGCACCTGAACTCGTGGTCACCTGTACTCCTGCGGCTCTGCCTTGCAATACGGAAATCAAATCATGCTGCTGACTTTTTTCGATCTCATCACTGGTAAGGGATGAGATCGAACCGATCAGATTGCTCTTCTTTTTGGTTCCGTATCCCACCACCACTACTTCTTCAATGGCTTGTGAATCCTCTATCAGAATCACAGAAATTTCAGTACTTCCATTGAGGGGGATTTCCTGCGTTTCGTAACCAATATAAGAGAAGATTAAAACAGCATCTTCATCTACATCCTGAAGTTCAAACCGGCCGTCAAAATCGGTGGCTGTTCCTTTATTTGTTTCTTTTATCCGAACGTTTACCCCGATCAGGGGTTCACCATCCTGACCGGAGACTTTGCCTTCGATTTCAATGGGATCCGATTCCGGAATGACCGATTCACTGTCTTTTTCAGATAGACCGTATAAAAAAATCGTCTTCCCCTGAATATTGTAGGTAATGGATCTATTCATCAGAACGGTCTCTAAGACCTGTGTCAGATCGGCATTTTTCAAATCAACGGAAATAGAAGTTGACTCGTCTACAATCTCCTGATCATAAAATATAGAGTATCCGGATTTTGACTCAAGAGCCTTGAGGGCTTCTAAAAAACGGACATTCTCCACTTGATAATCAAAAGTCTGTGAAAAGCACTCCGCACTCTTACCCCCAAAAACAAACAACAGGAAGATGCAGGTATATCCTGCTAATCTATTGGGCCGTCCGGAAAAAGCAGGCTCACAAGTTTCTCTACCAAACAAAGAAACCTTTTCACCGGATTCTTTATATTTCAACAATCTGGTCATCCATCTCATCGCAAACCATATATTTCGTTCCATAAAATCTTTTCATCTATTTGCACAACCGATTTCCTCTTGCTATCCCCTAATTATGATTTTATTTCCCGGTTGTATATCAAAATTTTGTACAGTTAGCTTCAATCCGTCAAGGACCTGCCGCAATGTCAGATTTCGATCAATTTTCCCTGAAAATCTTTTGTCGGGATCCACTGCGCTTTCATATTCGACCTCGAGGTCATACCAACGCGAAAGGACATTCATAATCTCAGCGAGGTTTGCATTTTCAAAAGAAAAGAAACCGTCCTTCCAGGAGACTATATTGTCCAAATCAACATTCTTCAGGATCTGGATATTGTCATTTTCATCTTGTATGGCTTGCTCACCCGGACTCAATATATATTCTTGCACTTTGACAATGCCTTCGACCAATGTGGTTTTCACGCTCCCTTCGTCTTCATAGGCTGTCACATTGAAAGCTGTGCCTAGGTCCTCTATAACTGATGAGCCGGCATGTACTATAAAGGATTGATGATCATTATGAGCCACATCAAAATATACTTCTCCCGTAATTTCCACTCGTCTTTCATCCGCTAAAAATTCGACAGGGAACCGAATGGATGATGCTGCATTCAGCCAGACTCTGGTTCCATCCGATAAGGTCAACTGATACTGCCCGCCCCTGGGGGTGGAGAGGGTATTATAGATCAACTCATTTTTTTCTGCCTGTCCTTGTGATTTATAAATTAATTCCCCGTCATTGACCTTTAACACTTCGACATCCTCCCCGGTATTCAACTGACCGTCGTCTGTATCAGATAATATGATATTCTCACCTTTGGAAGAAGTCAAGACAGCATAGTTTTGTCCGGGCATGACATCCAGTGGATCAGCAGAGTGAACAGGTTCATCATGCACCATATCATCGTTTTTATCCAACTGGTAGAGATAGACCCCCGAAACCACGAGGAGCAGAATGGCAGCTGCCACCGAGGCGATCCACTTCAGATTAAATTGCAGCACTTTTCCTTTTTGCGTGTCCGGCGGAATCTCCTCCCCGATGAGATCTTCAATTTCATTCCGGAAATATTTCACCATTTCTGTTTCGGGCACAAAATTCTCGAAATCCCGTTCTTTTATGCTCTTGAAAAGGATTTCCAGTTCCTCCTCAGAAATTTCATCTCGAATATATTTGCCGAATAGACGGTTCATATATTCCATGTCGTCATTCATAAATTCATCTTTATTTTAAGCAGTCAACTGCTCTGTCGGCACTCGCCGTTATAGGAAGTAGTGTAAGAAAATGCGATAAGGGAGTACTCTAAGTTGGATTTTTTTACAAAAATCTTTTAAAGTCAGAGGAAACTTTTGCCAGACTCACCCGGATAGCTTTTAAAGCCAAGGTAATTTGCTTTTTTACGGTCAGCGGAGATATATTCAGTTGTTGAGCAATTTCTTCATAACTCAATCCCTTTTCACGGCTCATTTTAAAAATTAACAGCCTGCGGGGTGGAAGCTCCTCGATGATTTCTTGAAGGATCACTTTCATTTCATCTGCTTCCAGCTTTTTATCATCGGAATAGGAAATCGACCTGAGATTCTGTTTCAGATCTTCATAGAGGTATTGGTCCTGCGCGACTTGCTTAAGATACTGAAAGGCTTTGCGATAGGTTATGGAAAAGATATAAGAAGACGGATCCTCCACTTTGACAAGATTGTGCTTTCCTTTCCAAAGATCTTTGAAGACATCCTGAACGATGTCTTCAGAGACAGGTTTAGATTTGGTCAATTTAAATGCTATTACATAAAGCCCATGCCTGTACATTTCAAAAGCCTGCTCAAAAGCTACGGGATCCCCTTTAGCTATCCTTTGAAATAATAAAACTCTCTCATCCCTGGAAAAATCCATTTCGGTCTTTATCGATCTTTCTTTTTCAAATATATCAGAATTCTATCAAAAACAGGGTCATTTACGGGCAAAAAAAAAAACCAGGAGGAGGTTTAGGGTCAGAAATATTTTCAATGGAATAGGCTATAGATGGGCTCGATCAAATCCAGCTATTTAACTGGAATGAAATAACCAGGATTGCGACAAGTAGGTATAATACAGCAGGCAAAGAAATAATTGTACGTAAATGTTCCGAATCCCAGCAGAAATTAGCGGAGCTCCAAAAAGTGTTGGATTTGAAATCCAAACCATTTCACAAAATTAAAATCTGTAGCACACAAACCGAAATTTAAAAAAATGATTCCCAGCTACAGCGGGCTATTGGGCCCGGTTGACAAGCAACCTGGGCTCATTTTTAGTTGTGTAGTAAAGCTGCACACCAACGTAGTAGTTTTGTGAATTATAAGTGTTTCAGTGCAGTATTTAAAACAAAAAAAAAGATCATGAACAACGACAAAAAGCATCAGGTACACAACCTCATTATTTTGGACGAAAGCGGTTCCATGCAAGCCATTAAACGAACCATCATTCAAGGTTTTAATGAATTGGTGCAGACCATTCAGGGAATTGAACAACAATTTCCGGAGCAAGAGCACTACATTTCTTTTATTTCATTTAATGGGCTCGGCCAAAAAATATTGCACTTCCTGGACCCGGTCAGTAAACTAAATCAAATAGACGACAGCAGGTACCACCCGAACGCTACCACGCCATTGTATGATGCGATTGGCTTTGGTATTCACAAACTGAAGTATTCATTGGAAGGACGGACCGATTATAATGTATTGGTCACCGTGTTGACAGATGGTGCAGAGAATGCCTCCAAAGAATTTTCAGGAAATGAAATTAGGCGGTTGATTGAGGAATTAAAGCAGAATCGATGGACATTCACCTATATAGGGACCGATCACGATGTTACAGAAATGGCTTCGTCACTTTCAATAAACAATACCATGTCGTTTCCAAAAAATATAACCGGCATACATGAAATGTTCCTCAGTGAAAAGAGGGCCAGAGTCAATTTCAGCAAAAAAATACGCAGCAAAGAAGATACGAGTTCAGACTATTTTATCGGCCCAAAAGACCAAAACACGAAATCCTAAAAATGTGCGGACGCGGACGAAATAAGATAGAATCCCTCTGCCCATGAGACAGGGCCCATTGCCAGAATACCCGTCCAATGGTCACGACCCATTGTGCAGCATGAGATTCCGGGTCACGCCCGGAAGGGTCGTGTTAATCCCAGGACTGGCTGGGACGGAATCCTCTGACAGGTTCAATCTCAAATC